>DATJGH010000136.1:0-8142 GCA_035495215.1 Patescibacteria group bacterium | reverse complement strand
CGGGCAGGACGTCCAGGTCGGCCAGCGCGTCGGCTGGCGCAGTCTGCTCGCGCAGACCGAGATCGACCCGCGGCTGTTCGGGATGGTCGCGGCGCTCGCCATCATCCTCGTCGGCTTCCACCTGATCAGCGGCGGCACGTTCCTGCGGCCCGCGAACATGGTGACGCTGGGAATTCAGGCGTCGGGGATCGCGGTGATCGCGACGGGCATGGTCCTGGTGATCGTCTCGCGGAACATCGACCTCTCGGTCGGCTCGCTCGTCGGGATCGTCGCCATGGTCTACGCCGAGCTGATGTCCAACTGGCTGACGTCGCTCGGGATCGGCGTCGACTTCCCGTTCCGATGGGCGATCGCGCTCGCGATCGGCATCGTCATCGGCGCCCTGTTCGGCGCGCTCCAGGGGTTCATCATCGCCTACATCGGCGTGCCCTCGTTCGTCGTCACGCTCGGCGGCCTGCTCTCGATCCGCGGCCTGGTCTGGTATCTCTCGAATGGCGCGGCGGTGACCGGGCTGGACCCGACGTTCGAGCTCTTCGGCGGCGGTGGCTCGGGGTCCATCGGCGGCACGCTCACGTGGGGCGTCGGCATCGTCGGCAGCCTCGCTGTGGTCGCCCTCCTCTTCCAGAACCGGAGGCGCCGCCGGCAGTTCGGGTTCCCCGTTCGCCCGTTGTGGGCGGAGGTCGTGCTCGGCGCCGCCGGCTGCGCCGCCATCCTCGGCATCAGCGCGTTCATGAACCAGAGCTTCTTCGCCCAGCGGATCGGCGACCAGATCAACGCCCAGACCGGCGCTCCGGCCGGGACGCCCGTTTCTGCAGGCTTCCCCTATCCGGTGATGATCCTCGTGGTGGTGACGCTGGTCATGACGTGGCTCGCGACGCGCCGCCGCTTCGGCCGGTACGTCTACGCGTACGGCGGCAATCCCGACGCCGCCTCGCTCGCCGGCATCAACACCCGGATGACCATCCTCAAGACCTACATCATCATGGGCGTCCTGTGCGCAATCTCGGCGGCGATCGCGGTCGGCAGGCTGAACGTCGCCACGCTTGACATCGGCCAGAGCTACGAGCTGTACGTGATCGCCGCGGCGGTCGTCGGCGGAACCTCGTTCGCGGGCGGCATCGGGACCATCCCGGGCGCCGTGCTCGGCGCGTTCGTGATGCAGTCGCTCGCCTACGGTCTCGCGTACATCGGGATCGACTCGCCGGGACAGAACGTCGCCGCGGGCATCGTCCTCATCCTGGCGGTCGCCCTCGACGCCTGGACCCGGCGTCGCGGCACCCGGACAACGCGGTGAGGAGGCGACGGCCATGACGACCACTGCGGAAACCAGCAGCCCGACGGGGGGCGTGAGCTCCGGCCCCATCGTCGAGATGCGGAACATCCGCGTCTCGTTCGGCGGCGTGCACGCGGTCGACGACGTCAGCATCGATCTCCGCCCGGGCGAGGTCGTCGGCCTGGTCGGCGGCAATGGCGCAGGCAAGTCGACACTGATGAAGGTGCTGTCTGGGGCCCAACGTCCCGACTCGGGGGAGATCCGCATCAATGGCGAGCCCGTCGCGATCATGAATCCGCGCGACGCCAAGAAGTATGGGATCGAGACGATCTACCAGACGCTGGCGCTGGCCGACAACCTCGACGCGCCGGGCAACCTGTTCCTCGGGCGCGAGATGACGACGGCGGTAGGCCAGATCAACGACTCGGCGATGGAGGACCAGACCCGCAAGGTCATGGGCCGCCTGAATCCGAACTTCAAGGCGTTCAAGAAGCCTGTCGTCTCGCTCTCCGGTGGCCAGCGCCAGGCCGTCGCCATCGCCCGAGCCATCTACTTCAACGCACGGATCCTGATCATGGACGAGCCGACGGCGGCGCTCGGGCCGGGGGAGACCGCACAGGTCCGGAACCTCATCAAGCAGCTCAAGAACGAGGGCATCGCCATCTTCCTCGTCAGCCACGACATCCACGACGTGTTCGACCTGTCGGAGCGGATCTCGGTCATGTACCACGGCCGGATCGTGGACACGGTCAACAAGAACGACGTCACCACAGACGAGATCCTCGGGATGATCATCCTCGGCAAGGCGCCGGGAAAGCTCACCGAGAAGGACATCGCCGACATCAAGGGCTGAGGAAACCCACCGGTCGACCTCGCTCGCCGCTCAACCGGGTCGGTGGAAGAAGGATCGAAGGGTCGGATACAGCTCCGCGTAGGCCGCGTGGGCCGCGCGGTAGCGCGGTCCGTCTCGGCCCGGTGAGGCGACGGGCGTGGCATTCACCAGGGCGGCGACCGCCGCCTCGACGTTCGGGAACCAGCCGGCGGCCTCGGTCGCGAGGAGCGCCGCGCCGTAGGCGGCGCCCTCGGTCGTGCTGACGGTGGCCAGCTCGGTGTCCAGCACGTCGGCGAGGATCTGGCGCCACAGCGGGCTCGCGATGCCACCGCCCGAGGCGCGGACCTGGGTGGGTGCGGGCATTCCCGCCGCGATCATGAGGTCAAGTCCGTCGCGCAGCCCGAAGGCGACGCCCTCGAGGACTGCACGCAGCATGTGCCGCCGATCGTGGCCGAGATTCAGGCCGACGAAGCCACCGCGGGCGAGCGGGTCGGGGTGCGGGCTGCGCTCGCCGCTGAGGTAGGGGAGGAAATACAGGCCCTCACTCCCGGGCGGAACGTCGGCGGCGGTCTGCACGAGCTGCTCGAACGGCTCGCCCGGTGCGAGCGCGTCGCGGAACCACCTCAGGCTGCCGGCCGCGGACAGCATCACCGACATCAGGTGCCACCGCTCGGGGAGCGCATGGCAGAACGCGTGGACGCGACCCCGCGGCTCGTACAGCGGGGCCGCCGTTGCCGCGAAGACCACGCCGGACGTGCCCAGCGACAGCGCCACGGTGCCCGGCGCGACCGCACCCACCCCGACGCCGTTGGCGGACTGGTCGCCGCCGCCCGCGACCACCGGCGTGCCGGCTCGAAGCCCCGTTGCCGCGGCGGCCCGCTCGGTCACGCGGCCGGTGACGACCGGTCCTTCGTACGTCGGCGGGAGCCACTCCCGCGGGATGCGCAGCGCATCCAGGACCTCGTCCGACCAGTCGCGGGCAGCGAGATCGAACAGCAGCGTGCCGGCGCCGTCGGCCTTGTCGAGCGCATGCTCGCCCGTCAGCTCCAGCCGGACGTAGTCCTTCGGGAGCAGCAGGTGCCGGGCCCGCCGCCAGACGTCGGGCTCGTGATCGCGGACCCAGACGAGCTTCGGGGCGGTCAGCCCGGTGACCGCGTCGTTGCCGGTGATCTCGACGAGGCGCTCGAAGCCGACGGCGTCGCGAATCTCCTCGCAGGCATGGGCGGTGCGCTGGTCGTTCCACAGGATCGCCGGCCGCAGGACGCGGTCGGCGTCGTCGAGCAGCACCAGGCCGTGCATCTGCCCGGTCAGCCCGACCGCCGCGATCGACGCGGGGTCGACGCTGGTCGAGCGGAGCACCGACCGGACCGCCCCGACCGTGCCGTCCCACCACAGCGCCGGCTCCTGCTCGCTCCACAGCGGTTGGGGGGTCTCGAAGCCGTACTCGGCCGAGCCAATGCCCGCGACGGCGCCCGTCTCGTCGACGAGGACAGCCTTGGTGGCCGTCGTCGACGTGTCGATGCCGAGAACGTGGCTCACGCCTTGTTCGCCGCGCAGCCCGGCCGCGTCAACGGCCGCGATCGACCTGCCAGATCCGGCGGTTGACCATCTCCTCGAGCAGCTCCTGGCTGCCCGACACGGGCTTCGGGTCGATGGCGCCGGAGGCGACCTGCCGCTCGAGCTCGTCGATGGACACCGAGCCGGCCAGGATGCCCTGCCCGAGGTCCTCGTCCCAGCCGGCGTAGCGTGCCTCCCGGTTCGCCTCCAACGTGCGCCGCTCGAGCATGTCGGCGGCGACGAGCAGGGAGCGGGCCAGCGTGTCGATGCCGCCGATGTGGGCGTGGAACAGGTCGAGGCGATGCACGCTCTGGCGGCGGAGCTTGGCGTCGAAGTTGAAGCCGCCGCTCGTCAGGCCGCCGCCCCGCAGGATCTCGTAGACGGCCAGTGACAGCTCGTCGACGGAGTTCGGGAACTGGTCCGTGTCCCAACCGTTCTGGTAGTCGCCGCGATTCGCGTCGATCGATCCCAGCATGCCGTGGCCAACGGCGTACGCAACCTCGTGGTGGAAGCTGTGGCCGGACAGCGTGGCGTGGTTCGCTTCGAGGTTGAGCTTGAACTCGGCCTCGAGCCCGTTCCGCGCCAGGAAGCCGTGGACGGTCGCCGCGTCGTAGTCGTATTGGTGCTTCGCCGGCTCGTGCGGCTTCGGCTCGATCAGCAGCAGCCCCTCGAACCCGATTCGGTGCTTGTGCTCCGCGACCATCGCGAGGAACCGGGCGAGCTGGCGCTCCTCGCGGGCGAGGTCCGTGTTGAGCAGCGTGTCGTAGCCCTCGCGCCCGCCCCACAGCACGTAGTTGGCGCCGCCGAGGCGCTGGGTGACCTCGAGCATGTGCTTGACCTGCGCGGCGGCGTAGGCGAACACCTCGGGGTCGGGGTTCGTGGCCGCACCCGCCATGTACCGCGGGACGCCGAACAGGTTCGCCGTGCCCCACAGAAGCCGGAGGCCGGTGCGCTGCATCTGGGCCTCGATGAGGTCGACGACCTGATCGAAGAGCCCGATCGTGGCCTTCCACGAGCCCTGCTCCGGCGCGACGTCTCGATCGTGGAAGCAGAAGAACGGCACGCCCAGCTTGTCGAGGAACTCGAATGCCGACTCGACCTTCATGCGCGCCGCGTCGAGCGGCTCGAGCCCGGGCGCCAGCCACGGCCGATCGAGCGTGCCAGTGCCGAACATGTCCACGCCGGGCCAGGCGAACGAGTGCCACAGGCACACGCCGATTCGGAGGTGGTCCTCCATTCGCTTGCCAAGCACCATCCTGTCCGGTTCGTAGACGGTGTAGGCGAGCGGATCGGTCGCGTCCGGACCGCCGAACGGGATCCGGCCGGGCACTTCGCCGAAGAACGTGTCGGCCATCGCGCATTCCTCCGGTGCCGCGGGTGTCGACCGACCGATACTAGATGGGATTTGGTCGACGGGAGCACGGCCGCGGTGCCATCGGCGGCGACGTTGGCAGTGATCGAGCTGCGGGCAGGTCCGCACCACGTCGTCGTCGATCCGCGACGCGGCGGTCGCCTTGCCTCCTGGACTGTCGACGGCGAGGAGCTGCTCGTCGGGCCGCCCGACGACGACGATGCGTCGATCCGCTGGGGCTGCTTCGTGATGGCGCCCTGGCCGGGGCGGCTTGCCCGCGCGCGATTCGAGTGGCACGGGCACCCGATCCAGCTGCACCGGACGCACGGCCGGCACGCGATCCACGGACTCACCTGGAACCGCGCGTGGTCCGTGGATGCGGCCACGGCGGCGGGCGCGACGCTGTCCATCGAGCTGCCGCGCGACGAGTGGCCGATGGGCGGACGGGTCCGGCAGCGCGTCCGGCTCTCGCCAGACGGTCTCCACCTCGAGGCCGCGATCGAAGCCGACGAGCCGATGCCGGCCGCCCTTGGCTGGCACCCCTGGTTCCTGCGTCGCGGCGACCCTCGCCTCCGCGTCGACGCCGCGATGTACCAGGTCACCGACGGCATGGTGCCCACGGGAGCGGCGGCGCCGGTCCAGGGCGGCTCGGATCTCCGCGACGGGCCGCACCTCGGGCGCCGCCGGCTCGACCTCGCGTATCTGGGCGCCGGCTCGCCTGCCCGCGTCACCTGGCCGGACCTGGAGCTGACGATCGCCTTCGAGCCCGCGCCGGCGCCGCTCGTCGTCTACACGCCGCGCGAGAGCTTCTGCGTGGAGCCGCTCACGGCGACGCCCAACGCGCTGGCGCTCGCACCCGCGGCGCGACGCCGCGCCGGGGTCCGCATGCTTCGACCCGGCGATCGGTGCAGCGCATCGATGACGATGCGCGTGGCGACCGCCCCAGGTCGACCTCGCAGATAACGAACCGGCGTCGCTATCCTGCCGCGGATGACGATGAACCGCGGCCGCTTCCGGACGCCCGCGCCCGAGATCCGCCGCGCGTCCACCGTCCTCTTCGACAGCGTCGCGGACCTGCGCGACACGCTGGACGCGATGCATGCCGGCGATCGGACCATGTCCGTCTACGGGTTGCTCGGAACCCCGACCACGCTCGCGCTCGAGGAGATCCTGCTCGCCGGCGAGGGCGGCGACGGCGTCGCCTTCTCGCCCACGGGCATGTCCGCGATCACGACGGGCTTCCTGTCCGTCGCCCGGTCCGGTGACCACGTCCTGGTGACCGACTCGGTGTACAGCCCGGCGCGGCGGCTGTGCGAGCAGCTGCTGCGCCCGCTCGGCATCGAGGTGGAGTTCTACGACCCGCTGATCGGCGCAGGGATCAGCTCGCTGATCCGCCCGGCGACGTCCCTGATCTGGATGGAGAGCCCGGGCACGCACACGTTCGAGATCCAGGACGTTCCGGCGATCGTCGCCGCGGCGCGGGCGGCCGACCACCCGATCGTGACCGCCTTCGACAACACGTGGGGCTCGCCGGGCGTGTTCCGGCCCTTCGAGCACGGCGTCGACATCTCGGTCGTCGCCCTCACGAAGTACTGGGGCGGCCACTCGGACCTGCTCATGGGCGCCACCTTCGCCGTCGCCGGGCTCGTGCCGCGCGTCCGGATGGCATCGGAGCTCCTGGGGATGAGCGCGAACGGCGAAGACGCGTTCCTGGTCGTTCGCGGCTCGCGCACGGCCGCCATGCGGATTCGTGCGTCGGAGGCCGGGGCGCTCGAGCTGGCGCGGCGCCTCGAGGCACACCCGCGCGCCGGCCGCGTGCTCCATCCGGGGCTGCCGTCGCACCCGGGCCACGACCTGTGGCGCCGCGACTTCCACGGCAGCAGCGGCCTGTTCGCGTTCGAGCTGCTCGCCCCCGACGGGGAACCGGCCGACGGCGAGACGGTCGACGCCTTCACCGACCGGCTGATCGCGCGTGGTCACTTCGGGCTCGGCTACTCGTGGGGCGGCTACGAGTCGCTGGTGATGCCCCATCGCTGGTCGCAGAGCAGCCGCGACGTCCGTCCGTGGACCGGCGGCGAGCTGATCCGGCTGCACGTCGGCATCGAGCCCGTGGACGAGCTCTGGGCGGACCTGGAGGCGGCGTTCACGTCTCGCGGGTAAGCGCGGCGCTTACGGTCCATGGCCGGACTTTCCCCCTCGACGCGCAGGCCCCGGACGGGCACAGTTCGGATCGGCCCCCGGTCGCCCCGACCCACCCGCACAGGCGACCTCCCGCCCACGCCCGAGGCTGCACCTCGGGCGTCTTCCTATACCCCCCGAGGGTATTGACAAAACCCTTGTCAAGAGGGGTTTCTGGGGTGTACACTTCCCAATGGTTGGCCTGTCAAGACTTGACAGGCCCACAGTCATGTTCGGCGGGTCGCAGGTCGGATGCGACACAACGTGCAGGAACCTGGTCGGGTTCTGGCACGTAGGGTATCGATGGAGGTCAGGCGAGACGGCAGGCGGGGTAGCGGCTGAGGTCAAGAGTCGGCTGAACATCGTCGACGTGGTCGGCGAGACGGTCCAGCTGAAGAAAGCGGGCACAACCTTCAAGGGTCTGTGCCCGTTCCACGGTGAGAAGACGCCGTCGTTCACGGTCACCCCGAGCCGGGACTCCTGGAAGTGCTTCGGCTGCGGCCTCGGCGGGGACGTGTTCTCGTTCGTGATGCAGCGTGACGGCGTTGCCTTTCCCGAGGCGCTCCGGACGCTGGCCGCGAAGGCCGGGGTCGAGATCGACGAACGCACGAAGCGGGAGGATGCCCACCGGGCCCGGCTGCGCGACGTGTTCGAGACCGCGATCGCCTTCTACCACCAGGTCCTGACGTCGACCAACCTCGGCAAGCCCGCGCTCGACTACCTGCACGGCCGGGGCTTCACGGACGAGACCATCGAGACGTTCCAGCTCGGCTGGGCGCCCGAGGGCTGGGACTCGATGAGCCGCAAGCTCATCGAGCAGCGCGGCATCAAGCCGGAGGAGCTCGTCGAGGCGGGCCTCGCCTCGCCGGCGCGATCGTCAGCCCGCGGCGTCGGGGTGATCGACAAGTTCCGGGGCCGGGTCCTGTTCCCGATCCGCGATCAGAACGGCAC
>DATJGH010000135.1:0-3367 GCA_035495215.1 Patescibacteria group bacterium | reverse complement strand
CGGCGACGGCGCCTTCATCGACGGCATCGATCGCGAGCGGTTCGGCATCTACCTCGGCAGCGCCCTGGGCGGCATCGCCTACGCCGAGGTCCAGCACGAGCGGTTCATGGAGCGCGGCATCCGCTCGGTCGCGCCGAACCTGGCCCTCGCTGTCTTCGGCGGCGCCGCCCCGGCGAATCTCGGCATCGCCCTCGACCTCCGCGGGCCGATCCTGTCCACCGCCAACTCGTGCGCCTCCGGCTCGGTCGCGCTCGGCGAGGCACTCCGCGCGATTCGCGACGGAACGGTCGACGCGGCGATCGCGGGCGGCGCCGAGGTGCCGCTCAGTCCGCTGGCCTTCGGCGCCTTCGACATCATCCGCGCGCTCTCGTCGGGCTCGAACGACGAGCCCTCGGAGGCCGCCCGACCGTTCGATGCCGAGCGCGACGGCTTCGTCATGGGCGAGGGCGTGGGGCTGCTCGTGCTCGAGGCGGAGGAGGTGGCGAGGCGCCGTGACGCGACGCCCTACGTGGAGCTGCGCGGCTACGGGGCAACCTCCGATGCCCATCACATGGTCCAGCCGCGGGCCGATGGCCGGGACGCGGCGCGCGCGATCGTGCTCGCCCTTGGAGATGCGGGCGTGGGGCCCGACGAGATCGACTACGTCAACGCCCACGCATCCTCGACGCCGCTCGGCGACGTCGCGGAGGCCCGCGCCATCGCGCAGGCGCTGGACGGGCGCGCCACCGGCGTTCCCGTGAGCGGGACGAAGGCGCTCTACGGCCACCCGCTCGGTGCCTCGAGCGCCCTCGAGACCGCGATCTGTGCGCTGGCGATGCGCGACGGTTGGGCGCCCGGCACGGCGAACCTCGCGACCATCGACCCCGAGATCGGGGCGCTGCTCCCCGGGCTGCTCCGGGACGGCCGCTCGGGCACCTACGAGCGCGTGCTCTCGACGTCGTTCGGGTTCGGAGGTCTCAACGCGGCGCTCGTGTTCGGAGCGGTCAGGGATTAGCGCCGATCCGGCTGCGCCCAGTCGAAGGCGGTCGACGAGCACCGGAGGGAGCGCACTTCGAGGTGCGTGACCGACGGGCGCAGTCGACCAACGCACGAATGGGCCAGCCGGGCGGCGCTAGTCGATGGTGAAGTGGTCGGGGTCCTGGTAGCGGCCGCTCCGCTCCTTCTCGATCTGCATGAGCACGTCATTGAGCAACGTCGACGCGCCGAAGCGGAAGCGATCCGGGGTCATCCAGCGCGGGCCGAGCGTCTCGTACAGCACGACGAGGTACTGGACCGCCTCCTTGGCGGTCCTGATCCCGCCGGCCGGCTTCATTCCGACCGCACGCCCCGTCGCCTTCTCGAAGTCGCGGATCGCCTCGAGCATGACCAGCGTCACGGGCAGCGTCGCGGCCGGCTGGACCTTGCCCGTCGACGTCTTGATGAAGTCGGCGCCGGCGGCCATCGCCAGGATCGACGCCCGGCGGACCTGGTCGAAGGTGCCGAGCTCACCGGTCTCGAGGATGACCTTGAGGTGCGCGTCCCCGCAGGCGTCGCGGACCTCGACGACCTCGTCGAACACGGTCGCGTAGTCGCCCGCGAGGAACGCACCGCGGTCGATGACCATGTCGACCTCGTCCGCGCCGGCCGCCACGGCGGCCTTCACCTCGGCGACCTTGATGTCGCGGAACGTCTGGCCGCTCGGGAAGCCGGTCGCCACGCTGGCCACCTTGACGCTCGAGCCGCGCAGGGCGTCCTTGGCCTCCTCGATCAGCGCCGGGTACAGGCAGACCGCCGCAACCGACGGGATCGAGGGATCGCCGGGTTGGGGATGGATGGCCTTGGCGCACATGGCCCGGATCTTGCCGGGCGTGTCCTTTCCCTCGAGCGTGGTGAGATCGATCATCCGGATCGCGAGGTCGAGGGCCCACAGCTTGGAGGCCTTCTTGATCGAGCGGCGCTTGAGGCTCTCGACGCGCAGCTCGATCCCGACCTGGTCGACCGCGGTCTGCCGCCCGAGCACGCTGCCGAGGGGTCCCGGGCGCCCGCCGGCCCACGCCCGGACGAGCTCGCTGGCGCGCTCGCGCGAGATCGTGTCGGGCTGCCGGACGGCCATGGGAGTGGCAGGATACATCGCCGCTCTCGGCGATCCGCGGATCCAGGCGAGGAGCGCGGCAATTGCGCGACTACCATCGACCCGGCATGACTGACCAGCTGACGATGCGGCTGGAGCCGGCGCTCCCGAGGCTTCCGGCGGGCCTTCGGCCCATGCTCGCCCGCCCGCTGTCCGAGCCGTTCGACTCCAGCGCGCATCTCTTCGAGCCGATGTGGGGCGGGGCCCGCGCGCTGGCCCTGATCGGGCCCGCCGAGACCGCCGGATCGGGCGATGTCACGCTCGTCGCCGAGGATGGCACCGAGGGTCCCGCGCCGCTCGACCTCGCCGGCCTGGCCATGCGCGTCGACGCTCGTTCGGCGGTGATCGATGGCGAGATCGTGGTGGTGGACGACGCCGGGATGCTCGATCGGAAGGAGCTGAACCGGCGCTTGCTGGGCGGGACGGGACGGACGCTGTCCTACCTCGCCTTCGACCTGCTCCACCTCGACGGGCGGAGCCTCCTCGGCATGAGTCTGGACCGGCGTCGGCAGCTCCTGCGCCAGGTGCTCCGCCCGGGCGACGAGGTGGTCGCGGTCCCGGCCATCAACACGGAGGGTCGAGCGCTGTTCGAAGCGGTGTCCGGCCAGGGCCTGTACGGCATTCGAGCCCGTCAGCGCACGAGCCCGTACCTGCCGGGCGTGCGCAGCCGGCTGTGGCGGAGCGTCGCCGCGGGCGAGTGGGCGGAGCCATCGTCGGCGGGCGTGGCGGCCGGCGTGGGCGCGGGCGAGGATGCCCCCAGCGACGCCGCCTCCGTCGAGATGGTCGGGCCGGAGCCGCGCTCGGAGCGAGTGCTGGCGCTGATCCGCCGGTTGCCGCTGGAGTTCGACGAGGACTGAGCCCTCGCCGACCTGTCAGACGGGCGGGCTGACGATCGCGCCGAGGATCTGGCGCGCGCCGGGCCGCTGGCCGTAGAGCAGCACGCCGGCCGAGTACACCCGCACGGCGATGACGCCGACGATCGGGATCGAGGCGGCCAGCAGGCCGAACGACAGCGCCAGCTCCCACGGCTCGACCCGTCCGATCGTCAGCCGGGTGAGCATCACGAACGGGCTCCAGAACGGGACGTACGAGGAGATCCGGATGAACGTGCTGATGCCGCCCGACAGCGCCATCACCGCCTGGATGTAGCCGCCGATCGCGATGAGCGACAGCGGCAGGGCGAGGACCTGGAGATCCTCCGCCCGGCTCACGAGCGAGCCGGCCGCCGCGTAGATCAGCGCGTAGAGGACGAAGCCG
>DATJGH010000134.1:0-9056 GCA_035495215.1 Patescibacteria group bacterium | reverse complement strand
GGCATCTCGTTCGAGGTGCCGCGCGGCGAGGTGTTCGGGTTCCTCGGCGCGAACGGCGCGGGCAAGACCACGACGATGCGGATCGTCCTCGACATCCTGCGGCCGGATGCCGGCACGGCCACCTGGGCCGGCACGCCGACGACCGACGTCCCACGGGAGACGTGGGGCTACCTGCCCGAGGAGCGCGGGCTCTACCCGCGGCTCGAGGTGCTCGACCAGCTGGTCTTCTTCGCGTCGCTGTACGGCATCCCGCGCGACGTCGCGGCCGCGCGCGGGCGGGAGTGGCTCGCGCGCTTCCGCATCCCCGACTACGAGAAGCGACGCGCCGAAGAGCTGTCCAAGGGCAATCAGCAGAAGGTCCAGCTGATCGCCGCCATCCTCCACGAGCCCGCTGTCCTGCTCATGGACGAGCCGTTCGTCGGCCTGGACCCGGTGAACGTGGCGCTCCTCAAGGAGGCGTTCGACGACATGCGGGAGCGCGGGTCGACGCTCGTCTTCTCGACCCACCAGATGGAGATGGTCGAGGAGCTGTGCGAGTCGGTCGCGCTCATCGACAAGGGCCGGCTGGTCCTCGCCGGTCCGCTGCGCGACGTCAAGCGCTCGACGGGCCGGCAGGTCGTGCGGCTCGCGATCGACGGCACGTCGATCGATGGTTCCGAAGACGGCGCCGCGCCGCCGTGGCTCACCAGCCTGCCCGGCGTGCGCGTCTCGCGGGCCGGACAGGACTATGTCGAGCTGGCGGTCGACCATGGGGTCGACCCCGAGACGGTCCTGCGCGCCGCGCTCGACCACGGCGAACGCGTCACCAACTTCCTGATCGCCGATCCGTCGATCGAGGAGATCTTCATCGAGCGGGTCGGGCGGCCGCCCTCGGAGGACCACCACCTCGCGGTGGCCGCTCCGTCAGGTTCCGGCACTCCCCCGGGAGCCGCCGCGTGACCGGCCAGTCGACCTCGGGCGGCTACGCCGCGCGCACGATCCCCAACATCATCGCCGTGGCGCGCCGCGAGTTCATGTCCCGCGCGCGCACGCGCACCTTCCGGCTCACCACGGTGCTGCTGGTCGTCGCGGGTACGGCGCTCGCCCTCGCGCCGATCCTCTTCCAGTGGCTCGAGGGCGAGTCGAGCGGCGACCGGGTCGAGGTCATCGTCGGCGATGCGGCGCCGAGCGTCGACGTCGTCACCGCCCTCGGTCAGATCCTGAACTCCGCGTCCGGCCCCTCGATCCCGGTCGGTGGCCAGGACACCGCGCCGAAGTTCCGGGTCGTCGCCGCGACGGACGTCGCGGCCGCACGCGCGGACGTCCTCGGCGGGTCCTCGATCGCGGCGCTCGCACTCGACCGCGCAACGGACGCGGCCGCCGACCTCACATTCGACCTGTACTCGAAGGACAGCGCCCTCAACCGCAAGGTCCAGCTCATCCGCCAGGCGGCGATCTCGATCGCGATCCAGGACCGGCTGACGCGCGCCGGCGTGTCGCCGGTCGACCAGGCCCACCTCTTCACCCCGCCGTCGTTCAACGTCCTGCCGGCCGACCCGAACGCGAAGCCCGGCCTCAACCCGAACGAGGACCCGACCGCGTTCCTGGTGGGATTCGGCCTGTCGATCGCGATCTTCATGGCGATCATCCTGTACGGCCAGTGGATCGCCTACAGCGTGGCGGAGGAGAAGAACTCGCGAGTCATGGAGATCGTGCTGGCGGCGGCCACGCCGTTCCAGCTGCTCGCCGGCAAGGTCGTGGGGGTCGGCGGGCTCGCGATCCTGCAGTACTTCATCGTCGCGATCCCGATGATCCTGGCCGTCGTCTTCCAGGGTCAGATCGCCGCGTTGATCCTGGGTGGTGCCGCCGGCGCCGGCTCTGGAGCCATCACCGCCGGGCTCCAGTTCAGCACCATCGCCGCGTTCGGGGTCCTGTTCGTGCTCGGATTTGCGATCTATGCGTGCCTGTACGCCGGCGCCGCCTCGCTCGTGAGCCGCCAGGAAGAGATCAACCAGATCGTGGCGCCGCTCACCTTCGTGTCGGTCGCGGGCTACCTCGTCGCCACGTACGCGGGCACGGGCCTCATCCCGATCGACTCGCCGATCGTCGTCATCCTCTCGTTCGTGCCGCTCTTCTCGCCGTACCTGATGCTCACGCGACTGTCGCTCGGCACGGCGGGTCCGCTCGACTTCGCGATCGCCGTCGTGCTCCTCCTCCTCGCCATCCCCGCGGTCCTCTGGTTCGCCGCGCGCCTGTACCGCTCCGGCGTGCTCATGTACGGCCAGTCGCCCACCCCACGGACGCTCTGGAAGGCGCTGCGGGCTCGCTGATTCCGGGGTAGCTCGCCGGCGTGCGACTGCCGCGCGGCGCTCGCCTCTGGCCCCCCGCGTCAAACGTTCGCCCTCGGCACGCTCGGATGGCATCCCGCCCCCGCGCGACGCTCGCCTCTGGCCCCCCCGCCTCAAACCTACCCCGGGCGCGCTCGATTGGCATCCCGCCCTCGCGCAGAGGCGCGGACCCTGGCCCCCGCCTCAAACGTTCGCCCCGGGCGCGCTCGATTGGCATCCCGCCCTCGCGCGGGCGCTCGCCTCTGGCCCCTGCCTCAAACGTTCCCCCCGGGCACGCTCGATTGGCATCCCGGCCTCCCGCGGAGGCGCAGGTCGGTCGCGAGGCCGGACTCCCCCCGTTTCGCGGGCGATTCACGATCGAACGCACCTTGGGGCGCGCGTATGAGACGCAACGGCGCGCCGAGGGCTCGAGGCTCGGCGGCGGGGCGATCTTGCGTGCCGGGGGCGCGCGTATGAGGCGAAACAGCCCGGCAGGCGTATGAGGCGAAACCCGCCCGGCGCGCGTATGAGGCGAATCCGGCCCGGCGCACGTCCGCGGCCCGGCGCATGCCCGTCCCCTCCGAGTCGGCATGCGCTGCGAGTGTCGCGACACTGTTAGGCGGCGCGAACCCGGCGCGACCGTGGCACACCGCCGGCCGTGCGAGCCTCCGGCTCGATGACGGAACACCGGTCGCGATCCGAGCGACGGGTCGCCGCCGGGTGGCTGGCGATCGCGCTGTCGAGCCTTGCCGGCTCGATCGTCCTGACCATCGTCGTCATGGGCAAGGTTCCGATTCCCTACGACCAGTCGCTCCTTGCCCTGGCGACCACGTGGAGCGCGTGGAACCTCGCCTGGAACGTCCTGTCCGAGATGGGCAATTACCCGATGATTCCCATCGGCCTTGGGTTCGTCGTGTGGCTGTGGTGGACGAAGCACCACCGCGAGGCCGTCCTCGTCGCGATCATCCTCGCCGCCGCCACCGTCGGGAGCGAGAGCGTGAAGGCGATCGTGGCGCGGGATCGCCCCAGTGGACCGGTTCCTGGGATCCCCGGGGTCGTCTACAGCTATCCGTCGGGCCATGCGCTCGAAGATGTGATGATCCTGGGCATGCTCTCGGTGAGGTTGTGGAGGAGCAAGCAGGCCGAGTGGCTGAAGGTCGGGTTCGCCGTTGTCTCGGCATTGCTGTGCCTGCTGATCGGGATCGCACGGGTCGCGCTCAACGTGCACTACCCGAGCGACATCCTCGCTGGATTCCTCGGCGGCCTGACCTGCCTGGGCTGGTACGCATGGGGCACGAGGGAGGGCGCCTGGGCTTCCCGGCCGGGCACCTCGCTCTCCGGCTTTCACCTCGCGAGACAGCCCTGACATGAGCCCTCCGGACGAGGCCGCGATCCGGCCGAACCCATCTGCCGGCACGCCCGACGCCATGCTTGCCGACGCGTCTGGCCGGACACCCGGCGAAACCCCTGACGGCACACCCGGCGAAACGCGTCGCGGCGCACCTGGCGGCATCCCCGGCGAAACGCGTCGCGGCAGATCTGGCGGCACACCGGCCGGCACGCCGGAGGTCGCCGGCTCGAGGGTCGATGCGGGAACGAAGACGGAATCGGGCCCACTCGGCCGGATCGATCCGCCGCGCAAGGCGCCGGCAGGCGCCGTCGTCGCTCGGCCGCCGTTCGGCGTCGCCAGTGGCATGGTCATCGCCGGGTTCGTGGGCCTGATCGGGAGCCTGTTCGTCCTGGGCCTGATCGCCGACGGCGTGCGCGAGCAGGAAGTCTTCGCCCTCGACCAATGGGCGACGCCGTTCCTGCACAGCATCTCGACGCCCATGCTCGACGCGTTCATGACCGGGCTGACGACGATGGGCTCGACGATCATCCTCGTGCCGCTCTTCGTCGCGGTGGTAGGCGCCCTGCTGGTCTATCGCCGGTACGGGGCCGCGCTCTTCTTTGGCGTCGCGACGGGCGGCGCGCTCGTCATCGATGCCACGATGAAGATCATCTTCGAGCGACCCCGGCCCAAGCTCGACTACGCGGCCGTGCTGCCCGACTACAGCTTCCCGAGCGGCCACTCGATGAACGGCGTCGTCTTCTACGTCGGGCTCGCGCTGATCGCCTGGTCACTCTTCGGCCGACGCGTGGGGCTGCTCGCAACCGTCGCGGCAGCCATCCTCGCCTTTGGGATCGGTGTCAGCCGGATCTACCTCGGCTATCACTACCTCACCGACGTCGCCGGCGGCTTCCTCGCGGGCATCGCCTGGCTGCTCATCGTCGGCGCGGCCTTCCGCGCTCGCCCGAAGGTGTGGGAGTGGGTGCCGCGGGAGGCAACCGACCGCGGGGCGGGCACCCCGTGACCATCCTCATCTCGATCTTCGGATTCGCGGGCCGCTTCGCCGGGGATCTCCTGATGAGCGCCCTCGGCTGGGCGAGCAGCCTCCTGTTCGGGCGCGTGCCCCGCTCGCACCAGGTCTACCTCGTCCTCATGATGGCCGGCTCGTTCCTGTGGCTGGTCGTGGTGCTCAGCCTCGTCCTGCCGAGCATCGGTTCGTTCCTGCTCGCGGCCACCCCGCACCCGCCGTTCATGGACAACGCGTGGCTCGGCTGGGCGCTGCTCGTGACGGCGATCGTGCTGCCACTCGGAATCGGCCTGGCCGGCTACCTCGTCCCGAGCGGCGGCGAACGGCCGGAGGGCCTCGCGGCGCTCGGCGAGCTGCTCCGTGGCTACCTCCTTGCGCCGCTCATCAGCGGGCTGCTGATCTACCTCGCCGGGGTGGGCATGGCCCGCAAGCTCCGGAGCAGGCGCCACGGCTGGCGGGACATCCACATCGCGATCGTGGTCGAGCCCGACGGCTACGAGGACCTGGCGGCCGAGGTTGAAGCGGCCGTCGACAGCGCGAACGTGGACGTCGTCGCGCGGGATGCGCCCCGCGCGGTCACCGTCCCTGCCTGGCTGCTGACCCGCGTCGCCGGCGAGAACGTCCGCCGCCTCCGGCCGGACCGCCTGGTCGAGCTGACCGGCCGGCACCTGCGCATCGGCATCTTCCCGTCCGACATCGCGATCTCCGGCGCCCCCGGCTCGCGCACGCTCGCGCGGGCCGCGATCCTCAGCCGGCTGGTGACCGCGGAGGTGCACCTGACGACGAGCAAGGAGGCCCAGGCGGTCGAGGACGAGCTCCGGCGCATCGCACGGTCGAAGCTGGCCGCGGCCCCGTCGTTCGAGCGGATCGACGCGAGCATGCTCGACCTCGACGTCCCGACCGACGAGTGGGACATCCTGTACCGCCTCCGCCTCCAGATCGAGCGCGACCTGCTGGTGGGCGCAGCGCCGGGAACGACGTTTCCAGGTCACGCCGCCGGCGCAGGCGCGCGGGACTGCGCACCCAGGGAGGCCCCGGTACGTCGACCGATCAGGCGGCGGGGCGCGGCGCCTCGGTCAGCGACAACTCCTTCGTGACCACGAGCTTCGCCTCCGACGCGGCTTCGGTCCGCGCGTCCGGCTCGTCGGCGCGGATTGCCCGCTCGAGGACAAGGTGCGCCTGCCGACCGTCGAGGACGAGCATGGCCAGGATGTTGCCGAAGTGAGGACCGGTGGGGTGGTGCCAGCGGATCGGCAGCGGCGGCACGTGCGCCCAGCGGTCGAACACGTGCACGAAGCGCTCGAAGGTGTGGCTCCAGCTCGCCTTGAAGACCAGCCGCATCGGCAACGGAATCGTGTTGTGGATCGGCGAGCACGTGATCTGGTAGACGCGGCTCGCGAGGCGCGGCTTGTACGCGGCCTCGGAGACGTAGGTGTGGTGGACGTCACCCGAGAGCACGCAGATCGTCGCGGGGGCGGCCTCGCCGCGATCCGCGCCGCCGACGCGGGCGAACCAGGCAGCCAGTCGATCGAAGGACTTGCGAAACGCCGCCCAGTGCTCGAGATCGACCGCGCGCCGGACCTTCTCGCTGAGCCGGGCCAGGAGGCGACCGCGGCTGCCCGCGCACAGCGCCTCGTTCCACGACTCGATGTCGTGGAGGGCCCGGGGCAGGAGCCAGGGCATCGACGTGGCGACCACGAGGTGGTCGAACCTGCCGTCCTCGCTCTGGCGCTCGATCCAGTCGAACTCGACATCGCTGACCATCGATCGTCGGCCGTCGGTCAGGATCCGGCCGCAGCGGGAATCGATCACGAGCAGCCGGACGGACCCGAAATCACGCCGGTACGACCACTGGGCGCCCTTGGCACCGTCCGCCTCGCGATCGGCGGCCTGGGCGAACTCCCGGAGGACCGGTTCGGCGTCGGGCAGGCGAAGGACCTTCTGGTACAGCTCGTCGGACGCCAGGCCGGCCGGCGAGAGGTTGCCCAGGTGCTGGTAGATCCAGTAGGACACGAGCGCGCCGGTGATCCGCTCCTCCCACCAGCTCGTGCGCTGCATGTCGCGGCGCCAGGCATCGGAGGTGTTCCAGTCGTCGCGAACATCGTGGTCGTCGAAGATCATCGACGTCGGCAGGGTCGAGAGGATCCAGCGGACGGTCGGCTCTCCCCACGACTCGTAGTAGAGGCGGGTGTACTCCTCGAAGTTCGCGACCTGCGCCCCCGGCGGTCGCTTGATGTCGCGACGGCTGCGGATGAAGTCGCGCACGTGGGCAGAGGTGTCGTCGGCGTAGACCTGGTCGCCGACCAGGAGCAGCAGATCGGGCCACTGGTCGGGGGCCTGGTCGACCATGCGATTGGCGTACGCGACGAAGACGTCGGGATCGAGGGTTCGATCCAGGGGCCGGACCGTCGGTGGCTCGCGACAGGAGCCGAAGAGGAGGCGTATCGGAGCGTCGGGATCGATGGTCTTGATGCGGCTCGGCGGGAACGGCGAGCCCGGCTCGGGCCAGGCGACCTCGCCGTCAAGCAACACCTCGTACGGCGCGGACGACGCGGGCTCGAGCCCCTCGACGACCACGACCGCATAGTGGTGGCCCGCGACCGTGAAGGTGCTCGCGCGGCCGGTGGTGCCGCCGTTGCCGTCGGGATCGGTGCCGACCCGGACGACTGCCTCGCACGTCGCGTCGGTCTCGACCCAGACCGTCGCATCCCGCTCGCCAACGTGGCGCAGGAGCGGTCCGAGGAGCAGCCTGGCCATCCGAGGCGTTGTAGCACCTCCGAGATTGCGGCAAGGAACCCGGCTCCTGTCTCGCGCGGGACGATCGCATGACGCAGGCGCTCGTGCTCGGCCGACGGCGCAAGGGCCGGCCCATCGAAACGGCCGTCGAGGAAGCAGCAGCGAGCCTGGCGGCGGCTGGCTGGACGGTGAGCTCGAGCGTCGTCGACCGGAAGAAGGAGCTGCGGCGGGAGACGAAGCGAGCGGTCGCGGCAGGTGTCGACGTCGTCGTCGCCGTCGGGGGCGATGGCGCCGTCCTGCAGGTGGTCCAGAAGCTGGCCGAGACGAAGGCCTCGCTCGGCATCGTGCCGATGGGCACGGGCAACCTGCTCGCCACGAACCTCGGCATTCCGAAGTCTGTCGATGCGGCGGTACAGGTCCTGCTCGGGCAGCGTCCCCGGGTCATCGACGTCGGGCGCGTCAAGGTCGGCGGCAAGGACAAGGTCTTTGCCGTGGCCTGCGGCGTCGGCTTCGACGCCGAGGTCATGAAGGCCACCGCCAAGTCCCGCAAGCGCCGCTTCGGCAAGCTCGCCTATTTCGCGAGCGCGTTCGGGCAGCGGCGGAAGGTCGGGAACGTGCGCCACGAGATCACGGTCGATGGCACGACGCAGACCGGTGGGGCGACCCAGGTGTTCGTCGCCAACTTCGGCGGCATGGGCTTCGGGTTCGAGCCCAGCCTGGAGGTCAAGCCGGACGACGGCGTGCTCGACCTGATCGTGGTGCGGGCGAAGGGGCCGGTGGAAGGGCTGCTCGCAGGCTGGGAGGCGATTCGCCAGCGGCGCCGGGGGCATTCCCGGGGCGGCCGCGTCTTCCGGACCCGCGCCAGGGAGGTCAGGGTCGCCACGAAGACCCGCCGACTGGTGGAGATCGACGGCTCGGTGATCGGCACGACCCCGATCGAGGTCTCCATCCGCCCCGCCGCGCTGTCAGTGCTCGTGCCCGCGGGCGAGTAGCTAACTGGGGGTGCGCAGGACCCGCGCGCCGCTGCCCGAGGGCGGCGCCGCAGCCACACCTCCGGTTTCGCCTCATACGCTCTCCCCGGGCACGCAATACCACCGGCCAGCCCTCGTCAGGGCATCAGCGAGGGTCGGTTGCCCCATACGTGCTCCCCGAGGTACGTATGAGGCCCGGGGAGGGCTGAATCGACCGGTTTCAGCGCCCCCGACCCGCCCGGACCCGGGTAACGGCCGCGAACGATGATCGAGCGTGCCCCGGGTGAACATCTGAGACAAAGCGGAGCGCGCGAAGCTCGCCCGCGGGTCTGCGCAGCCAGCGCGCCAGGTCATGACCGTCCTGTGGCAGGGCCGCGCGCATGGTCGAGCCGTGGTCGGCAACGCGCCGCCGGTTCGTCATGGAATCGGCGATGAGCAGGCACGAGCCGACCACCGTCGGGCGCCAGCCCAGCGGCTCGACGATCTTCTCCGCGAGTCGATGCTTTCGGTCGATCGTGCCAAGGAGGTCCCCGAAGTCGAGCACCTCGGTCTTGAGCTCGATCAACAGCAGCGCGCCCCTTCCGGCGTGCCAGGCGACGAGGTCGACCACGCCGCGCTCCCCGTACACCTGGAACGAGACCTCCGGCCGCGCGATCCAGCCGGGCATGGCTCCGAGCCAGGCGATC
>DATJGH010000133.1:0-33931 GCA_035495215.1 Patescibacteria group bacterium | reverse complement strand
GATCAGGCGGGGGACCGTCAAGCTGCGCGGCGAGCTCGACTCGCGCAACGCGGCCCAGTCGGTGACGCTGCTTGAGGCGATCGACGAGCTGGGCTTCGACGCGCTGATCGGCGGGGCGCGCCGCGACGAGGAGAAGGCCCGCGCCAAGGAGCGCGTCTTCTCGTTCCGCGACGAGTTCGGCCAGTGGGACCCGAAGAACCAACGGCCGGAGCTGTGGAACCTCTACAACGGCCGCGTCCACCAGGGTCAGAGCATCCGTGTCTTCCCGCTGTCGAACTGGACCGAGCTCGACATCTGGACCTACATCGCGTCCGAGAAGGTCGAGATTGCGCCGCTGTACTTCGCTTCGGAGCGCGAGGTGATCACCCGCGACGGGATGCTGTACATGGTCAACGAGTTCACGCCGAGGAAGCACGGGGAGCAGTCCGCGAACAAGAAGGTCCGCTATCGGACGATCGGTGACGCCAACTTGACCGCCGCCGTCGAGTCCGAAGCCGACACGCTCGAGGCGATCGTGGCGGAGATCGCCGCGGTCCGGGTCACGGAGCGTGGCGCCACCCGCGGCGACGACCGCGTCAGCGAGACGTCCATGGAAGACCGCAAGCGCGAGGGCTACTTCTAGTGGCCACGGCCACCTCGGCCACGAAGCCCGCTGCGCGCGCTCGTGAGAGCGACCTCCTCCGCCTGGCCACGGCGGGCTCGGTCGACGACGGAAAGTCGACGCTCATCGGGCGACTGCTGTTCGACTCGAAGACACTGTTCATCGACCAGCTGGCGGCGGTCGAGCGGGTGTCCCGCGAGCGTGGCCACGACTTCACCGACCTGGCGCTCCTCACCGACGGCCTCCGCGCCGAACGGGAGCAGGGGATCACGATCGACGTCGCGTATCGCTTCTTCGCGACGCCGAAACGGCGATTCATCATCGCGGACACCCCGGGCCACATCCAGTACACCCGGAACATGGTCACGGGCGCCTCGACCGCCGACGTAGCGGTGCTGCTCCTCGACGCCCGCCGCGGCATCACCGAGCAGAGCCGGCGCCACGCCTTCATCGCCTCGCTGCTGGGCGTGCCCCACATCCTGCTGTGCGTCAACAAGATGGATCTCGTCGACTGGTCCGAGGATGCGTTCGAGGCGATCCGCGAGGAGTTCGTCGAGTTCGCCACGCGTCTGCGCGTACGCGACCTCTCGTTCATCCCGATCTCCGCGCTGCTCGGCGACAACGTCGTCACCGCCTCGATGAACATGCCCTGGTACGACGGGCTGCCGCTGCTTCGGCACCTCGAGCGGCTGTACGTCGCGTCGGATCGGAATCTCGTCGACGTGCGCTTCCCTGTGCAGTACGTGATCCGGCCGCAGTCGAAGACCGTGATCGACTATCGCGGCTACGCGGGGAGCGTTGCTTCCGGTGTGCTCAAGGCGGGCGACAAGGTGACCGTCCTCCCCTCCGGCCTCGAGACGACGATCGAGAAGATCGAAACGGCCGACGGCCCGGTCGATGAAGCGTTTCCGCCGATGGCGGTCACGGTCAGCCTCGCGGACCACCTGGACATCAGCCGTGGCGACATGCTCTGCCGCCCGCACAACATGCCGACCGTCGCGCAGGAGATCGACGCCCAGGTGTGCTGGATGGATGAGTCCGCGCCGCTGATGAAGGGCGGCAAGTACGCGATCAAGCACACCACCCGCTGGGCGCGCGCCGTCGTCCGCGACGTCGCATACCGCATCGACGTCAACACGCTGCATCGCGTGGAGGGCATCGACCAGCTCGGTCTCAACGAGATCGGCCGGGTGCAGCTGCGCACGACGCAGCCCCTCTTCGTGGACACCTACTCGGAGAATCGTCAGACGGGCTCGTTCATCCTCGTCGACGAGCGCACGAACAAGACCGTCGGCGCAGGCGTCATCGGCAGGGCAACGATCGCCGGGTAGTTGACCGCGCGCTCCGGCTGATCGCTTGATCTGATCCACGAGACGGCCCTACAGTAGTGTTGTGGCAACAGTGTTGCCGAACAGGCAACGCGACCAGTCTCGTTCTCGCCCGGTGGCTGCGGTCAGGCATGCCATGGCTGTTCTCCGCGCTTTCTCCGGACCCGAGCCGTCGCTCTCCGTAACCTCGATCTCGGCACGCGTCGGCCTGCACAAGAGCACCGTGTCCCGGCTCCTGGCGACGCTCGAGACCGGTGGCCTCGTCGCGAATGACGCGGAGACCGGCCGCTACCGGCTCGGTCCAGGTCTGGTCGAGCTGGCAGGGCCACTGCTCACGTCGCTCGACGTTCGTGACGTCGCACGGCCGGTGATGGCAGATCTCGCCGCGCAGACAGGCGCCTCGGCGAGCTTGGCGGTGTGGACCGGGAGGGCGGCGGTGAACGTCGAGCAGGTCCTGGCTCCGGGCGTCGTGTCGCACCTCGCCCCGGTCGGCCGCGTCAGCCCCGGCCATGCGACCGCCAACGGCAAAGTCTTTCTCGCGTGGCTCTCGGAGGGGGAGCTCGAAGCCTATCTCGCGCGGCCGCTTGAACCCTTCACGAGCAACACCATCACAGATCCGGAGACATTTCGGGCGGCCCTCGCCAGGGTCCGGACCGACGGGTACGCGGTCAACGATGGGGAACTCGATATGTCGCTCCTGGGTGTGGCAGGTCCGGTGTTTGATGCGGCCGATCGGGTCGTCGCAGCCGTTGGGGTCACGACAGGCCGGCTCGGCCGGGCGCGTGCGCGCGTCGGCGAGATCGCGCTCTTGACGACTGCGGTCCTCGAGGCTGCGGTCCGCATCTCCCGCGGCCTCGGCCGACCGTGACTAATTCCGGGGGGCCGCATCGAGACGGCGCGCAACGGTCTCCGAGCCCCGTCGTGGCTGGGTCGGATATCGGTGGCACGTTCACGGACGTCACGGTCCTGGACGGCGACCGGCTGACGATCCGGAAGGTTCCGTCGACGCCGCCCACGTTCGACGTCGGGGCGAGCGAGGGAATGGACCGCGCGATCCGGGAGGCCGGCGTGGCGCCGGAGCGGGTCGAGGCGATGCTCCACGCGACCACAGTTGCGACGAACGCCATTCTGGAAGGTCGCGGCGCTCGGACTGGCCTGCTCACGACCGATGGTTTCCGCGATGTCCTCGAGCTGCGACGGGCCCGCTCGCCCGAGCTGTACGACCTTTTCTACCGGCCGCCGCTGCCCCTCGTCGAGCGCCGCCTCCGCCGTGGCGTCTCGGAGCGGATCGGCCCGCGCGGCGAAGTCCTGACGCCCATCGATTCCGCCTCGGTGGAGAGGGCGGTCGCCGAGCTTGCGCGGGCCGAGGTCGAGGCTGTCGCCATCTGCTTCCTGCACGCCTATCGGAACGGCGCACACGAGCGGCTGGCTGCCCAGCTGACACGGGCCGGCATGCCGTTCGCGTTCATCACCACCTCGTCCGAGGTCCTGCCGGAGATCGGCGAATACGAGCGAACCAGCACGACCGTGATCAATGCCTACCTTGGGCCGATCGTCGCCGCGTACCTGGCACGCATGCGGACGAACCTCGAAGCGAAGGGTCACCGCGCACCCATCTTCGTCATGCAGTCGAACGGCGCGCTGATGGACCTGGAGGTGGCGGCCCGCCAGCCGGCTCGGATGGTGGAGTCTGGACCGGCCGCCGGGGTGATCGGCGCAATGACGCTTGCGGTGGAGCAGGGGGTCGGCGATGCAATCACATTCGACATGGGGGGCACGACGACAAAGGCCGGCCTCATCGAGGACGGCCGGCCTCTCCTGACGGCCGACTATGAGGTCGGGGCCGGCCTGTCGTCGACGACAGGCCACGGCTCCGGCCGCGGTCATGCACTCCGCCTTCCCGTCCTCGACATCGCCGAGGTGGGGGCGGGTGGTGGCTCCCTCGTGCAGGTCGACGACATCGGCCGGCTGACCGTGGGGCCACGCAGCGCCGGCGCGGACCCGGGCCCCGCCTGCTACGGGCTGGGCGGTCGTGACCCGACCCTCACCGATGCCCTCGTCGTCCTCGGCTGGATCAACCCCGACATCCTTGCCGGTGGGCTCGTCGAGCTTCACGCGGATCGAGCCCGAAGCGCGATCGGCGAACGTGTCGCCGCGCGACTCGGCCTGACCGTCGAGGCCGCGGCCGAGGGCGCACTGCGTGTCGCCCTCGCAGAGACGGCTCGGGCGGTCAAGCACGTGACGACGTTCCGTGGTCGCCGGCCGAACGATTTCGCTCTCATCGCCTACGGCGGTAACGGACCGGTGATCGGGGCGGCCCTCGCCGACGAGCTGGGTATCGAGCGCGTGATCGTGCCGCCGGGGGCCGGCGTGTTCTCGTCCTTCGGGCTCCTCCAGGCCGAGGAGGCACATCATTTCGGCCGGCCAGCCGTCGGTGCGGCAGCCGCGAGCGTCGGTCTTCTCGATGCGGCCTTCCGGGAGCTGGAAGCAGACGCGGCCGCATTTGCGCGGGTCCGAGGTGGCGGCACGGGGTGGACGAGGCAGCGGATGGTCGACATGCGGTACCGGGACCAACGTGCGGTCATCCAGGTTGCGGTCGGCGACGTGGCGACCGATCGACCCTGGATCGATTCAGTCAGGGCAACGTTCGCCGCCGAACACGAGCGGACGTTCGGCTATCGAGCCGCGGATGAGGACATCGAGCTGGTGAACCTGCGCCTGGTTGTCTCGCGCCAGCGCTCCACCACGCGTACCGCTCGGATCGCGCCAGCTCCGGCGCCAGGGCCTCGCGCAACGCAGCGACGCCTGCGTTTCGGGTCGCTTGGCTGGCAGGACGTGCCGGTCGTGAGTCGGTCAGCGATCGGACGGGGCCGTCCAGGTCCGCTCGTGATCGACGAGTACGACGCCACGATCGTCGTCCCGCCACGCTGGCTATCGCGACTCGACCCGCACGGCAATCTCGTGCTCGGCAAGCGTGCGTCTTGATCTGATGAACGGCTCATTCGACATCGTCATCGCCGGCGGTTTGGTAGCCGATGGCTCGGGGGACACGCCGCGGCCACGGGATGTCGGGATCGCGGGCGCGCGGATCGCGGCGGTGGACGACCTGGCCGGGGCGTCACGGGAATCGACGATCGATGCAACCGGCGCGGTCGTGGCCCCCGGATTTATCGACGTCCACAGTCATTCGGACATCGCGCTGCTTGCGGATCCGAGGGCAGAGAGTGGGCTTCTCCAGGGCGTCACGACCGAGGTTGTCGGGAATTGCGGGCACGGGCCTTCACCGATGGCCGACACGCGGGCCTTCCGGGCCAATCTGTATGGCGCGCTGCCTGACCTCGCGCTCGACTGGCGCGACCTTGTCGGCTACCTCGATCGCCTGGAGAAGGCCGTCCCGGCCGTCAACGTCGCGACGCTCGTTCCGAACGGGAACCTGCGCCTGGCGGTCATGGGGACGGATCAGCGAGCTGCAACCCTGGCCGAGCGTCGAGCCATGGCCAGGCTACTCGCCCGCGATCTCGAGGCTGGAGCGATTGGTCTGTCCACCGGCCTCGAGTACCCGCTCGAGGCCGCGACGACGCAGGACGATCTGGATGCGCTCGGCGCCGTCGTCGCCCAGCACGACGGCTTCCATGCGTGTCACACCCGCGATCGGGGCGAAGGCGTGGTCAGGGCGACCGAGGAAGCCCTCGCCATCGGCCGCAGGACCGGAGTGCGGACGCAGATCGCCCATGCCCTTCCGCGGGTTGAGGCGTCCCACGGAACGCTCGAGCGGCTGATGGCCGTGCTCGATCGTGCCCGGGAGGAGGTCGACCTCGGGTGGGATATGCACACCAGGACCTTCGCTGCCGCCGCGCTGGGCTCCGTGCTCCCGCCGGAGGCGCTGACCGCCGGATCGCCGGACGCGATCGCCGCCGCGGGTCGAGCGGCGATCGCGCGAGGTGAGGGCCTCCTGGCCAGCTTTGCGAGGTGTGGCTGGGATCGCGTGACCCTTGCCGGGATGTCCGGCCCGCCCGGCGGGGATTCCGGCCCGGAGGGCGGGAATGGCCGGACCCTCGCGGAGCAGGCCGGCGCGCGCGGGATCGACCCGATCGAGCTCCTGGCCCGGGTATGGACCGGGGCGGGACCGGGCCGCGGCCGGCTGATGGTTCATGCCCAGACCTACGACGAGGACGGGATCGCCAGGATGATCGCCGCGCCTGGCGGGATGCCGGCGTCAGATTCGGTCGCCCAGTCGCGCGGCGGCCCGTATCCAGGGGTCGTCCTGTTCGGCGCCTTCTCGTGGGCCGCCTGGACGTTGCGCCGCCTCGTCCGCGAGCGTCGAGATCTCGAGCTCGGAGCAGCCGTCGCGAGGCTTTCCGCGCGACCCGCTGGACGGGCCGGACTGGCCGATCGCGGCAATCTCGTATCCGGCGCGGCGGCAGACGTCGTCGTCTTCGACCCGGAATCCATCGCCGAGCGGGCGACGCCGGAGCGGCCCCTGGAACCGGCCGTCGGCGTTCGACACGTGCTTGTCAACGGCCGAGTCGCGGTCGCCGATGGCCGGATCACGAACGTCCGGGCCGGTGAGGTCATCCGCGGAGGAAGGACTGGGTGAGGGTCCGGCAAGATCCCGTGCTGCTCGAGCTCGTTCGCTACGGCCTTGACGCGGTCGTCGACGAGATGGCAGTCGTCGTTGCCCGGACCTCGCGCTCGGCCACGATCCGCGATGCGCTCGACTACTCCACGGCCCTGTGCGCTCCAGATGGGGAGGTCATCGCCCAGGGAGTCGGAATCACGCTCCACCTGGGCTCCTTCGGTGCCGCGGTCGATGCGGTGCGGGCGCGTTATGGGAATGAGCTGCGGCGGGGTGACGTGTTCATCCTGAACGATCCGTATCTTGCGGGCGGTATCCACCTGCCGGACATCTACGTCATCAAGCCGATCTTTGCCGGGGCGTCGCTCAGCGGCTTCGCGGCGGTCGTCGCTCATCACTCCGACATCGGCGGAGCGGTCGCCGGCAGCAACTCGACGAATACCACCGAGATCTACCAGGAGGGCCTGCGGCTCCCCTGCCTGCGGCTCCACGACGCGGGCCGGCCCAACACGACGCTCCTCGAGCTGTTACGTGCAAACGTCCGGGTGCCCGCGGACGTCGAAGCAGACGTGTCTGCCCAGGTGGCAGCGGTCGAGGCGGGCGCCGCGTCCTATCGGGCACTGATGCGTCGCTACGGGCGGACTCGGCTTGCCGCGGCGGTAGCCGGCGTTCTCGACCAGACTGAGGCCACGGCGAGGCTCGGCATCGCCGAGCTCGGGAATGGAACGCATCGGTTCACGACCCGGATCGACGGCGTCGGCCGGCCGGCGCGGCCGGTCCGCATACAGCTCGCCCTCGAGATCCGTGACGGTGCGGTCATCGCCGACTTCGACGGCAGCTCTGGGGCGGTGGCCGCCGGCATCAACTGCCCGCTGCCTTTCACGCGTTCCGCCGTCTATGCGGCGATCCGGCTCGTCATCAACCGTGACATGGCCGCCAATGGTGGATTCTTCCGCCCGATCAACGTGGTCGCGCCGGTTGGGAGCGTCGTCAACCCGGTCGCTCCGGCCGCCTGTGGGGCACGCGGGATCACCGGGTTTCGCGTCATGGAAGCGGTCTTCGGCGCGCTCGGACGCGCAGCGCCCGAGCGTGTGCCGGCAGACGGCGAGGGCGGCAACACCCTCATCTCCATCGGCGGGGTCGGCGACGATGGTCGCCCGTTCATCTACACGGAACTGTTCGCGGGCGCCCGCGGCGGGTCGGCCCGTGGCGATGGCCCGGCCGGTGTCCCGCACCCCGGGTCGAACAACGCCAACATGCCGGTCGAGGTCGCCGAGGCGCGCTATCCGATACGTTTCCGCGAGTACGGCTTGGTTCCCGACAGTGGCGGCGCCGGTCGGCATCGGGGCGCGATGGCACAGGTTCGGGAGTTCGAGTACCTCGGCCCACCCAGCGTCGTGCAGATCCGGTCGGACAAGCGTCGGTTCCCGCCGTACGGCCTGGCGGGCGGAAGCTCTGGCAGCCCGTCGATCAGCATGCTGAACCCGGGCACGCCCCGGGCCCGCATCCTGCCGGCGATGGGGCCGAACCCCATCGGTTCGGGCGATGTATTCCGGCACGTGATCGCTGGGGGCGGTGGCTGGGGATCGCCTGCCGACCGTCCGGCTGAGGAGGTGCTTGCCGACGTGGAGGCCGAGCTCGTGTCTCCCGAGGCAGCCCGCGCGATCTACGCCATCGAGCTCGACGATCCTCGCGACCCAGCCCCGTAACGCTCGAGGGCAACGGTCAGCACGCCGAACTGGTCGGTGAGCATGCCCTCGTAGCCACACGGCGTTCCGTCCCAGGTCCGCAGATCGACGCCTGATGTGCAGCCGCCGAAGGCGGAGCCGTCGGCGAGCGCCGCAAAGATCCCATCGAGCACCCTGTCCGCCTCGGCGACCTTTCCGACTCGCCGGAGAGCAGCGAGGAAATGCCGCGCCCCAGCCAGGGAAGCGGCGCCGTTCGTGTTGAAGCCATGGGGCATCACGAAGCCCCACGGCATGCCCTCGAAGCGCTCGATCATGTCGCCCCGCGCGATGGAGCGAACGTTCAGCGGCAGGCCGAGGTGAAAGTCATCGAATCCGCCGTCGACGAGCTCGGTCCACAGCCGATCGATCGCCGTCCATGCGAGGTCGTCCGGAACCAGACCGGCGTTGACGGCAGCGCCGTTCACCCACAGAAACCCGGCATCATGCAGCTCGCCGTCGACGCTCCGCCAGCCGGCAACCCAGCCGTTCGCATCGTTCCAGAACGCGGGCATGTAGGCGGCGCCGAGTCGGTTGGCCCAGGATCCGAGGTCGCCGCGGACGCTCGCCCACCTCTCGCCGGGCAGGCAGGCCTGCAGACGCGTCAGGGCGTCGAACAGGATGGCGTTGGCGTAGGCGTCCTTCCAACCGAATGACACGTTGTCACAGAGATTCGTGCTCCACTCGCCGCTGCCGGTGACGCCCCTGCGGAGGGTGCTCTCGATGAGCCCATCGTCGTCGACGTCGAGCGCCGCCGCTCGCCGCATGAGGCCCCGGATGGCCTCGCCGCGAGCTTCGAGCCAGGCCTCGTCCGGCGCTGCGGCGATGCAATGGGCGATGCCGAGCAGGACAGCTGCGTCCGTGGCCACGTACTCCTCCTGGAGCAGGCCCGGATGGAACGACGTCCTTCCCGCACCGTATCCGGGAGCGCCATCCAGGTAGCGGTCCACCGTGTCGCGGACGAGATCGAGCGCGGTCGTCGTCGTGTTGATGCGGCCGATCGCGGCGGCCTCCGGTGCCCATGTCTCGAGCGACGCCGGGACGTGGATGGAAGCCCCGTTGTTCGACAGGGCCGTCGTGTCCAGGCGATAGGTCATCCCCGTCAGCCAGGCTCGACGAATGCCGGCTCGGACGGGGGCCGGAGCGTCGTCCACGAGCGCCGGGACGGGACCGTGCGTGACCGTCAGGCTGATCGAGCCGTCGGCGTCTCCGGCAGGCAGCTCGTGGTCACCGAGTTCGCCTGGGTGTTCGCCGAGCTTGATCTCGAGGGCGGAGGTCATGACGGGCCGGGCCGCTTCGAAGCGAACCCCGATGTCGCCGGTCGCCTCGATCGCAAGGCTGCCGTGGCCTGGGACGTGCAGCGTCGCCGGTGGGCGGCAGAGGCCCGTCTCGCCATGCCGCGTCGGCCGGCCCAGGAGCGCCGGCGGGCTGACCCGACAGTCGAGCCCCACGTGCCACACGCTTGACTCGACTGTTCGCAATGAGTGGTCGAGGTGCCGATGGGCGTCGAGCTGCAGACGATTGGCGTCGACGGTCCAGTGGAGCTCCAACGATCCGTCGAGGCCGGGCAGATCGATGCGGTAGGTGATCGTCGCGCCGCGAACCGTCACGTCGCCAGCCTGGAGGGCCGCGAACTGGCCGATGTGCGACAGGCCATCCGGCGTCACCAGCTGGGGTCCGAGGGCGAACTGGCCGAAGAGTGGCTCATTCGGGATCCAATCGCCGCCATCGCCCTCGTACAGGTTCGGATGGCGCAGCAGGTCAGTCGCCCGGTCCGGGAGCCCATCCGGTTCGAAGGCCAGGAACGACATGGCCGGGCGCCCGAGCCGGAACCCGACCTCGAGGGTCCGAGAGCGATAGCGGATCTCGCCGCCCACCCGCCTTGCCTCGAGCCCCGCCCGCAGCCCTGTCAGATCGACGCTGGCGGGAAGGGGCGATGCGGGCGGTCGCCGTGGCGCGGCGTCCGGTGCCGGAGCCTCGACGACAACGCCCCGGGAGACGAGGTTCCAGGATGGCCACCAGTCGTCGATCCAGCTGCGCCGCACCTCGACGAGGACGCCGCGACACGAGGTCAGGTCGGCGTCCAGCCAGGTGAGGCCGTCCTCGCCCGACCCCGGACCCGGGAGGTCTCGGGCCTCGAAGGCGAGGCCCCAGGCCGCTCCATCCCACGCGTGGATCCGCAGGTCGCGGATCCAGTCCGTCTCGTCGCGGCTCCCGCACTTGCGATAGGCGCGGGCGGGCTTGAGCCCCACGCGTGCGGTGCCGCCACCCGGCATGCCGGCGTGAACCACGTGAATGATGCGGCGCTCGGGTGCGCCAGCCTCACCGTCGGCCGGCGCCGTCCAGACCGCATGCGCTCGGGGCCGGCGAATCTCCACGCCCGGGAGGGTCACCGTCGGAGAGCGCCGGCCGTGATGCCCGAGATGAACTGGCGCTGCATGAACAGGAGGATGACGGCGACCGGCACGAGGGCGAGGATCGACGCGGCCATCATCTGACCGTACTCGAGGTGGAAGAGGCCGACGAGCAGGTTCAGGCCCAATGGATACGTGAGGTTGTCGCGGCCGGTGAGCACCACGAGCGGCCAGAGGAAGTCATTCCACGAATCGAGGAACAGAAAGATGCCGAGCGCCGCGATCCCCGGCACGGACATCGGCAGCGCCAGACTGCGCCAGATCCGGAATTCGCTGGCGCCATCGATGCGCGCCGATTCGAAGACCTCCCTCGGGAGCGAGAGCATGTACTGGCGCATGAACAGGATGCCGTAGGCACTCGCCGAGAACGGCACGATGAGCGCCCACAGCGTGTTGACCAGGCCGAACTGCACGACCAGCTCGAAGGCCGGAACGATCATTACCTGGAACGGCAGGGCGATCACCAGGAACAGCATCACGAGCAGCGGCCCATTGAGGCGGGTCCGGTACTGCGACAGCGACCAGCCGCCCAACGAGCACCACAGGATCCCCAGGCTGGTGTAGCCGACGGCGGCGAGGATGCTGTTCCTGAAGAACACTTCGAAGTGCTCGTCGGTGAAGATCGCGGTGTAGTTGTCGAGCGAGAACGTCTGCGGAATGGGCGACACGGGCAGCTGGAAGATCTCCGCCAGGGGCTTGAACGACCACGACAGCGCGACCCCGAATGGGATCAGCGCGAACAGGGCCAGGAGCGTCATGGCGACGTTCAGGGAAACCGTTCCGGCGAGGCGACGAGTGCGCAGCATCAGGTCTCGCTCCTGAGCGCGCGGACGGCCACGATACTGGCCAGGATCGCAGCAGCCACGCTGACCATCGCGAGGGCAGCGGCGTAGCCGAACCGGAACTGGCGGAAGGCAGCCTCCCAGATCATCATCGCGATCGTCAGGCCGCCCTGCCCTGGCCCGCCCGTCCCTTTGGTCATCACGTACGGCTCCGCGAAGAGTTGGACGCTGCCCAGGATCACGAGGACGACGACGACGAGGAGGATCGGCTTGGTCAGCGGAATGAGGACGTAGCGGACGACCTGCGCCGAGTTCGCCCCGTCCACGCGTGCGGCATCGATGATCTCCTTGTCGATGGTCTGCAGGCCGGCCAGGAAGTAGAGGGACTGGTAGCCGACGTACTTCCAGAGGATCACGAGGTAGATCGTCGGCAGGATGAGGGCCCCGGACGTGAGCCACGGCACGTCGATTCCGAGCTGGGTGTTGATGAACCCGTACTGCCGATCGAAGAAGACGTAGGCGATCATCGCCCCGATGACCGAACTGGCCGCAGCCGGCAGGAAGAACAGCAGGCGGAACACGCCGCGGGCACGAAGTCGCTGAGAGTTGAGGCCGAGTGCCAGTAGAAACGCGGATGGGATCGTGATGACGAGCCCGAGGATGGTGAAGACGACGGAGTTGCGGGCGGCGATGGGGAAGCGCGGGTCGCGGAGAAGTGCGGCGTAGTTGTCGAGTCCGGAGAAGGTGCCGGGTCCGAGGCCGTCCTTCTTCTGGAAGCTGATCAGGACGGTGCTGATGACCGGGTAGAGCAGGAAGATCGCGAAGAGGACCAGGAAGGGCGCGAGAAACGCGTATGGCCACCAGCCGGGCCCGAGACGGGACGACTGCGGGCGAAACGCCCGCAGTCGTCCGAACGCGCGGTCAAGCATTCGCCTGGGTGGGTCGAGACCTCACTCGGGCAGGTTACTGGCCGACGGCGGCCTTGAGCTCCGCGACCGCCGCATCGAGCGCGGTGTCCGCGGTGCTGTCGCCGTTGATCGCCGGTCCCAGGGCGGTGCGTGTGAAGACGTCATAGGCCGTCGTGTTGTTCGGGTCGGGATTCAGGTACGGCGCGCCGTCCTGCAACAGTGTCTGCGTCTGCTGCAACCACAGCTGTCCGATGACCTGACCACCGAGGTAGTCGCTCGGCTTCTGGAACACGGCGTCGTTCCAGCGCGCCTTGTTGTTCGGCACGGCATACACCACGTCCGGCAGCGGCTTCTCGAGCAAAAGCCACCGGATGAAGTCCCACGACACGTCCACGTTCTTGGACTGGTTGGTGATCACGAGCGCGTTGCCGCCTACCGTCGACGTGTCCCACGGTGCGTCCGGGGCGGCATTCGGGAGCGCCTGCGCGGCCCACTTGCCCTTCTGGTCGGGGATGAAACCCTCGAGGAGGGACAACATCCACGAAGCTCCCCAGATGGCCGCGACGTCACCCTTCCCGTAGGCACCCCAGAACGTCGGGTTGTACTGATCGCCGCCCGGCGCGGGGATCGCGATCTTCTCGTCCCGGACGAGGCTGACCAGGAACCGGAAGGCCTTGCGACAGGCATCGCTGTCGAGAACCACCTTACCGCTCGTGTCGAAGAAGTTGCAGCCGTACTGGAGCATGATCGGGGTCCACACGTCGTAGTCGGTCGTCTCGATCGCCATGATCGATGCACCGGCCTTGTCCTTGAGGGTGTGGCCGGCGGCGATGTAGTCGGCCCACGTGGCGATCGGTGTCGTGATCGCGGCCTTCTCGAACAGGTCCTTCCGGTAGTAGAGCTGCACGGGATTGACGTCCGTCTGGATTCCATACACGTGGCCCTGGTACGTGTAGTTGTTCTGCAGGCTGGGGACCAGGTCCATCTTCGCGGCGGCGATCCGGTCAGTCAGGTCGACAAGGCCGACCTGGGATCCCTTGAGCAGCAACGCGAACCGGCTGATCTCCGGGAGCGCCAGGTCTGGCGCACCGGTTCCGGCCTGGATGGCCACGCTCAGCTTGTCATGGAGATCCGTGAACGGATACTCCTCGACCGTCAGCGAAACATTTGGGTGAATCTTCTGGTAGTCCTTGAAGAAGCCCTCGAAGCTCGCCTTGGTCGCCCCGTCCGCCGTGACCCACATGGTGAGGGAGACCGGTCCGGTGGGGAACGGCACCTCCGTCGGGGCGACGGTCGGCTGCTCGGTGGCCGCAGCCGTCGGGGGGTTCTGGGTCGGGCTCGGCGAAGCGGCGGCGTTACATGCCCCTGTCATGGTTGCCACGAGCACCAGGACGGTAAGGGGTTTCCGCCACCCGAGGAACATCGATGAAGCGAGTTCGCGTCGGCTGCTCATGGGCCTCCTCCTGCATCATCGGAAACGTTTCCGGTGACGTTCCCTCTACTCTAGGGGCTGCGCCTGCCCGCTTGCAAGGCCCGCGAGCGATGGGGAATCGACCTCGATGGCCGCGGCGGCGTGCGTCGCCGCGCTCCGGTAGGCAGCCTCCAGGATCTCGGTCGTTCTGGCGCCGAGCTCGGCTGGCGATCGGTTCTCACCGCGGCCAAGGGCGAGCTCGACAATTGCGTCAACGGGGCCGATCGCGTCGTACCGACCAGCGTCCGGCTCGAGCGGGATCCGCATGTCGTCGCCGTGGCCGCGGTACCGCCACAGCGCCTCGCGCTCGAGGTCGAGCAGCAGTTGCCCGCGCGTGCCGATCACGCGAACCTCGAGCTGATGCTTGCCTCCGCCGGCGCCGTGGTTGGAGCTGCCGCTGAGCGTTCCGATGGCGCCGCCCACGTACCGAACCGAGATCGCATCGTGGAGCTCGATCCCGGGGCTGCCACCGCCCATGTAGGCAAAGACCTCGGCGCCGCGGAGGCCCGTCAGCCGCAACGCGAGCCCCAATGCGTGGCTCAGCTGGGCCTGCCCGTAGCCGCCGCCGGAAATCGCGCGGTCGGTCCAGGTTTCCGGGCGCGGTCGGCCGGGGCTGGGGTTCGCCGACTGCGTTTCGGACAGGAGCGCTCGCGTGTTCGACGACATGGTGATCGAGAGGTGCTCGATCTCGCCGATGCCGCCGTCCGTCGTCATCAGCCGCTCGGCCTCGACGACCATCGGGCGATAGTTCCACCCGTAGGCGACGACAAGCTCGGTGCGCGACCGGATCGCCTTTCCCACCAGGTCCCAGGCCTCCGCCGATGTCAGCGTGAACGGCTTCTCGACAAGGACATGAGCACCCACCTCGAGCGCGGCAGCGGCCTGCTCGTGGTGCAAGGCGGCGGGGCTCGACACCACGATGATGTCCGGGCGTTCAGCGACGACGTCCTGCCAGCGGGTCGTCGCGCGGGCGAAACCGAACCTGCGTCGGATCGACTCGAGGAGGACTGGATCGCGCCGATTGAGGACGGATGGCTCCACCACGTCAGCGTGGCGTGCGAACGCCGGCAGATGCGATTCCACGGCCCATGCGCCAGCTCCGATCACCCCGAGCCGGAGCTTCCGGGTGCCTCGGGATCGCCGTCGATCGTCCCTCGCAGGTCCCGGTCGAGCGTCCAAGGTCCCTCCGGTGGGGTAGCGGGGCAGGGGCCCCATGATAGGCTGGGATCGATTGCAGCCGTGCACCGCGCTCGATTCCCCGGGGTGATGGGAACGACGACGGACGTCTGTGGTGGAGGGATCGTGCGGGAGCCCGGCGAGCCGACGGATCGATCGATCCCGTTCGTCGACTGCCACCACCATCTGTGGGAGCTGGACCGCCTCGAATATCCCTGGCTGCGCAACCCGGGCGATCCTGCCCAGACGGCGATCACCGGGGACTATGCCGGCTTGCGCGTCGACTGGCCGGCAGAACGCTACGAGCGAGATGCCGCCGGGCAGAACGTGATCGCGACGGTCCATGTGGAAGCCGCATGCATCCCGGAACAGGCGGTGGTTGAGACCCGATGGATCGACGGTATCGCGGCCATTCATGGGTTTCCCAACGCTCTCGTCGTCTTCTGCGATCTCAGTGACGACCGGGCGGCCGAAACCCTGGAGTCCCACCTCGCGACATCGTCGCTCGTCCGATCGGTTCGTTCGCGGCCGGACCGTCCAGCGGACAAGGCGTTCCGGCGCGGGCTGCGGGCAGCTCGCCAGTTCGGGCTGTCATATGAGCTCTCGCAGTCACCCGGAGGGCTGGTTGATGGCCTCCGTCTTGCCTCGGCAATGCCGGACCTGGATATCGTCCTTGGCCATGCAGGCTTCCCGAGGCAGCGTGACGCGACATACCACGCCCGTTGGCGGCACGAGATGCGCGCGCTCGCCGAAGCGCCGAACGTGGCCGTGAAGATCTCCGGGCTGCCCATGGCCGATCATGCGTGGTCGATCGAATCCCTCCGTCCATGGATCCTCGAGACGCTCGATGCATTCGGTGTCGATCGCTGCATGCTCGGCACGAACTGGCCGGTCGACTCCCTGTTCTCGTCCTATGACCGGCTGGTGGACGCGTATCGCACCGTGCTCATTGACGCCCGGCTGGGCGTCAATGAGCAGCACGCCGTGCTCCATGCGAACGCGGAGCGCCTGTATCGGATCCCGGCGGGGGTCACCGCCAAGACTCGCCCAGCATGAGCATCGCTCGTGACGCCCGCGCGCGCGTGGCGCTGGTGTCCGTCCGATTCACGATGTTCGACGCACAGATGCACCCGGGATTTCCCGAGCGGATGCGGGCGCACGCGACTCGGTCGGCGGAGCTGCTCCGCGGCCGGTTCGACGTCATCGAGTGCCCCCTCATCGAGACGGTGGCGGACGCCCGTGCAGTCGCCGCCCGCCTCGCGGCCGAGGCACCTGATGCGGTCGTGTTCGCACCCGCGATGGCGGCCCCGCCGAGCCTCGCCGACGGGGCGCTGGGCGCGATCGCGGCCCCCGTGGTCATCTGGAACGCGCCCGCGGTCACGCGGCTGCCTGCGGACCTCGTCCAGGCCGAGGCGACGGAGCACACGACGACTGTCGGGGCGGTCATGTACGGCAATGTCCGAAGGCGCCGCGGACTGCCGACCCCCGTGGTGACGGCGGCCCACGACGACCCCGTCGCCGTGGACAAGCTGCTCCGAACGGTGCACGCGGTGGCAACGGCATCAAGCGTGGCGGGCACGCCAGTCGTTCGGCTGGGCGATCCGATTCCCGGGTACCTCGACGTCGACGCTACGGCCGACGACCTCCACCGCCTGGGAATACGTGAGATCACGATCGACCGGGCGTCGTGGGAAGCCGCCGTCGTCGGAGTGTCGCATCGCGAGGTCGAGGCGCAGCTGGCCGACGTCGCAGCTCGCGGTTGGGAAGGCGCGGCCGGCCCCGAAGCCGCGATGAGCGCTCGGGTCGCAGTTGCACTCGACCGGGTCATGACCGCGGCCGGTGCCCCCGCAGGGACGGTCAACTGCCACGGCGCCTGGTTCCGGGACAATCCGGCGGTCGGGGTGACTGCGTGTCTCGCAGTCGCCTGTCAAGCGGCTGCAGGCAGGTCCGTGTCCTGTACCGGTGACCTACCGACAGCCGTCGCGCTGCTCCTCGCCCGACGGCTCAGCGGCAAGGCCCTGTACTGCGAGTGCTACGCCCCTGACCTCCAGTCGGACCTCGTCCTGGTCGCCGCAGGCGGCGAGGGCGACCCGGCCTGGGCAGCCGGCGCGGTCCGGCTCGAGCCAAACGATCATTACCCGGGCCGCAACGGTTCGGGAACGGGCGTCAGTTTCGCACTCGACGCGGGACCGGCGACGCTCCTGTCCGCCTCCCCGACGGCCGACGGCTGGGTGCTTGCCTGGGCCCCCGGCGAGATCGTCGAATCCCGCTATCCACGCTTCGGCGGGCCGAATGGGATGTTCCGCTTCGACTCCGGTCCAGCGGCGGAGGCGTTGTCGCGCTGGATCGGATCCGGCGCGACGCATCATGCCGCACTTGCCAGTGGTCGCCTTGACGTCGAGGTGCCGATCGTCGCGGCGATGCTCCAGATGAGCACCTCGCGATGCTGACCGGGTGGCTTGCCGAGGATCCATGGCGTTGGTATGCCCACCTGACGGTGCCGGCCACGTCGGTCGCGCTGATCCGCAAGGCGATCGAACGGGGCAGCGCCCCGACATCGGCGATCCTCGAGCAGTCAGGGATCGGAGCGCACGAGCTGGCGGTGGAGCTGGGCGTCGACGGCGAGACCGTCGACACCCTCCTCTCTGGACCCGTGCCTGCGCCACTCGTCGTGGTCGACGGCGAGGATTCGATCGTCTCCGGCGCGCCAGCCCGCGAAGGTGTGATCGAGGCAACGCTCGAGGCGCTCGCGGCTGCCGCGGGGCAGGGCCCGAGGACGGCGCCGATGCTGGCCCACGCGATCGCCTTCCGCACAGGTGACAGCCCCGGCGTCGACGTGAGGGAGTCCGACGTCGTTGCCATCTGTGCGGGATTGGCGGACCGCGGCGCCGCGAACTGGCTCGTCGCGGTCGTCCTGCCGAAGGTGGACGGACCCCAGTGCGTCGCCTCCCACGTGGCACGGCTCGGCACCGCCGAGGAGCGCGCGGGGCTGCCGGAAGGTTCGATCCGCGTGCTCCCGCTCATCGAGAGCGCGCGCGGCTTCCAGCGACTCGAGGACAGCCTCGGAGCCGCCGGCGCGAGGCTCGGTGGCGTCATCTTCGGCGTGGCGGACTACGCCGCCGACCTTGGTCTGCCGTTGATGACGCTCGACCATCCCGTGACAGCCATCGCCCGTGCGCGACTGCTGGAGGCGGCGGCCGCCGCCGGCGTCCCAGCCTTCGACGGCATGACGATGGCATTTCCGGCGGCGGATCCAACGCTGCCGGCGGAGACGCGGCGCCGGCAGGTCATCGACGGGATGCGGCAGACGTACCGCGACGCCATGGCCGCGTTCGAGCTCGGGATGGCAGGCAAGTGGGTCGGCCACCCCCTCCAGCTCTTCGCAACGGAGCTCGCGAGCCGCGCGTTCTATCTGGCTGCGCGAGTCGAGGCGGCCGTTGAGCAGGTTCGGGCGTTCGCCGCGGCGACCGAGGGCGGTCGGGGCGTCGCGCTGGCAGGTGGGTCCATGGTGGATCGGGCGACGGACCGCCAGGCGCGGGCGTTCCTGCGCCGCGCAGCCGCGGCAGGGCGGTTCGAGCCGAGTCGCCTCGGCGGAGGTGCGCCCGCCGCCGCGCCGCCCGGCGACGACGGAGGGAGATGAAGGCATGGCCGACGTCGAGGGTTGGCGAGGGCGGTTCCTCGAGGACTTCCGGGTCGGGGATCGGTATCGCCACGCCGGCGGGCGAACCATCAGTGAGGCGGACAACACGTGGTTCACCCTGCTCACGTCGAACACCCATCCGATCCACGTCGATGCTGAGTACGCGGCCGCGACCGAGTTCGGGCGCCCGCTCGTGGTGTCGACGCTGACCCTGGCCATCGTGACCGGGCTCTCGGTCGACGACGTGAGCCGCAACGCCGTGGCGAACCTGGGCTGGGACGACGTGCGCCTGACCGCCCCGGTGTTCGCCGGCGACACGTTGCATGCCGAATCGGTCGTCGAGGAGGTGCGCCCGAGCAAGTCGCGGCCCGGGCAGGGTGTCGTCCGGGTCATGACTCGGGGCTACAACCAGCGCGGCAAGGAGGTCATCGTCTTCCGGCGAACGATCCTTGTTTACGACCGACTGTCGGCTCCGCCGGCTCGGGCCGCGGAGTAGTGGAGAATTCGGGCTCGTCCGGGGAGCAGGTTTTCCCCGCCGGCTTCACCTGGGGTGCCGCGACTTCCGCCTATCAGATCGAGGGTGCGATCGCCGAGGACGGCAAGGGAGAATCGATCTGGGACCGCTTCGTGCGGCAACCAGGGCGGGTCGCCCGCGGCGAGCGGGCTGACGTTGCTGCCGACCACTACCACCGCTGGCCGGAGGACGTCCGGCTCATCGCGGCCCTGGGTCTCGGCGCCTATCGCTTCTCCGTGGCCTGGGCCCGCGTCCTGCCGGAGGGAAGGGGCATGCCGAACGAGCGCGGCCTCGGTTTCTATGACCGCCTCGTGGATGGGCTGCTGGCGGCGGGCGTCGAACCCTGGCTGACGGTCTATCACTGGGATCTGCCCCAGGCGCTCGAGGATGCGGGCGGGTGGCCCCGGCGCGATACCGCGCTTGCGCTCGCTGAATACGCCGATGTCCTGGCGCGGCGCCTGGGCGATCGGGTGGTCCGCTGGATGACCGTCAACGAGCCGTGGGAGATCGGTGTGCTCGGCTACCTGACCGGCGAGCACGCCCCGGGCCGGCGGAGCCTTCGCGCCGCGCTGTCGGCGATGCATCACGTCCTCCTCGGCCATGGTCTCGCCGCGTCAGCGATCCGAGCTTCCCGGCCCCACGCCCAGATCGGCATCGCGCTCGACATGGTGACGTGCTATGCGGACCGGGACCGGGAGCCGGATCGACGTGCAGCCCTGATCGCCGACGGCTGGTTCAACCGCTGGCTCCTCGATCCGGTGCTGCGTGGCCAGTATCCAGCGGACCTGTGGGCGGCATTTGGCAGTGCCAGCCCGACAATCCGGCCGGGAGACCTCGAGGCAATCTCGACACGGCTCGACTTCGTCGGGCTCAACTACTACTACTCGGCGTGGATCCGTGACCGTGCCGGACGGGCGCCGCGATCCGGCGAGCCCCTGCCGTTCAAGATCGTCTCGCCGCACGTCACGGAGCGAACCGGGCTGGGCTGGGCGGTCCATCCGGCCGGACTGCGCGATGCCCTCACCCGGCTGTCGGTTGAGTATGGAGTCCGCCGACTCGCCGTCACGGAGAGCGGAGCCGCATATGCGGATCGGGTCGTGGACGGCGGTGTGGTCGATCTCGATCGGGCCCGGTACCACCGTTCGTACCTCCAGGCGACGCTGGAGGCGATGCATGCCGGCGCCCCGGTGGAGGCCTATTTCGCCTGGTCGCTCCTCGACAACTTCGAGTGGCAGCACGGCTTCCGACCCCGATTCGGGCTCGTGCGAGTGGATCGCCGGACCCAGCGCCGGACGGTCAAGGCGAGCGGCCGGTGGTTCACCGCGGCCGTCGCCGCGAACGCGCTCGTTCCGCTGCGCTAGTACATGAGGAAGCCGCCGCTCACGTTGATCGTCGCGCCGGTCACGTGGCGGGCGTGGTCGGAGGCGAGGAAGAGGATCGGCCCGGCGATGTCCTCCGGCTCGGCGACCTCGCCAAGCGGTGTCTGCTCACGCATCCGCTCATAGATCGCGGGGTCCAGTCCGTCCATCAACATGGGTGTCCGGACGTTGCCCGGGGCGACGCAGTTGACCGTGATGCCATCGGGCCCCAGGGCGCGGGCCAGGCCTCGAGTCATCGTGACGATGCCGCCCTTCGAGGTGGCATAGACCACCGAGCCGCCGAAGCCTCCCGTCCACCAGCCTTGCGAGGAGATGGTGACGATGCGGCCACCGTGACCTGCCGCGGCCATTGCCCGGCCGGCCGCCCGGCACAGAAAGAACGTCGCCTTGAGGTTGACGTCGAGTTGCTCGTCCCAGTCGGCTTCGCTGATCGCGTCAAGGCTGGGACGTCGTCGCAGCACGGCAGCGAGGGCGACAAACGCGTAGATGTCGCCAAGTGTCGCCGCGGCCTCGAGGAGCGCGTCGTGCCCGCCGATGTCAGCGAGATCCGCGGCAATCGCCCGATGCGGACCGCCGGGCAACCGGGCGACGAGCGCCTCGAGCGTCGACCGGTCGCGGTCCACCGCGGCGACCCGCGCCCCCGCGTCGGCGAACGCGGTGACGACCGCCCGGCCGATGCCGCCCGCGGCGCCGGTGATGACAGCGGTGCGACCCTCGAGACCTTCGCCCAGCGACCGGCTCATGCCGACTTACACGCGCGCCGGCGCCATCGTCTCGACCCGCTCCGAGCGATAGCGATCGACGACGTCGTCGCGGACCTCGATCCCGAGGCCGGGACCTGCGGGTGGTTCCATCCAGCCGCCGTGGTGCTCGATTGGGCGCTCCACCAGCTCGTGCTGCATCGGATTCCGAAGCGGCTTCACCTCGATGAGCTTGCAGGCCGGCGATGCGAAGGAGACCGCCAGGCTCGCGGCGGTCACGATGGCCGACGACCACGCGTGGGCGTTCGCCTGGCGGCGCGCGGAGGAGACGTGCGCGGCGACGCGATGGAAGCCGGTGATCCCCTCCGCGCGGCCGGGATCGACCCCGACCACGTCGACCGTGCCGGTCGCGAGCAACCGGCCGTAGCCACCGACCGTCCACTCGCGTTCGCCATAGGCGATGAGGGTCGAGGTCTTCGAGCGCAGGTTGGCGTACCCCTCGGGATCCCAGGCTCCGAGCGGCTCCTCGATCCATTCGATGCCATGGTCCTCGAACGCCTGGACGCGCCGGATCGCCGTCTTGACGTCCCAGCGGATGACCCAGCCGCAGTCGATCATCAACCGCGCGTTCGGGCCAAGGCCATCGCGCATCCGGCGGACGTACTCCACGTCGCGATCGTGGTCGAAGCCGAGCCGGGCGTTGCCACGCTTCCCGAAGCCGACCTTGACGCCGTGGAGCCCGGGCGCCAGCCAGGCCTGCGCCTCCTCGACCATCTCCCCGATGTCCTCGTGGTGCGCATGGCACGAGGCGATCGCGGGGAGGCGCGCATGAACGGGCCCTCCAAGCAGGTCGAGGACGCTTTGGCCGAGCACCTTGCCCCGGAGGTCCCACAGGGCGATGTCGAGGGCCGCGATGGCGAACGATGCGATCCCGCCACCGTGGCCGTACCACCACGCGCGGTCGTGCAGCGCCTCGAGGATGGGCTCGATCTCGACCGGATTTCGATCGATGACGAGCTCCGCCATGCCCTCGACGACGGCCTTCGTGGCGAGTGACGCCTCGGGGAACATGGTGACGGCCTCGCCCCATCCGGCGCGACCGTCGGAATCGGTGAGCCGGACGAGGCAGAGATGCCGAATCGCATCGAAGTCGTTCGGCTCCGGGTAGCTCACCGGAATTGCCTCGACGCGCGCGACGACGCTCATGCGACGACGCTCATTCGGCGACGCTCACCGGACGTGCAATCGCGGATCGGTGCACCTCCGCGAGCAGCTCGAGGCAGGTCGAAACGACGAGCTGCTCGGCGGCCGGACCGATCGCGGCGGGCTGCAGCCAGGCGGGGGCATAGAGGTCGGGTACGGCGTAGCGCTCGGTGGCCTTCCAGCCGCCCGCCGGCAGATCCGAGGCCCGTGGCAGATAGCCGTGGAAGCCGTTGCTGAGACCCAGGAGCTGAGTATGGGCGAACGGCGAGCGTGCCTTCACTTCCAGCCCGGTCGCGGCGAAGCATTCCATCGCGACTGCGGCGATGGCGATATCGCCGAGACGCAGTGCCTGGATCGTCACCGGCACCGTGTCTCGCCCGTGCTGGACGGCCTCGACCAGGATGTCGGACCAATCGGCCCAGCGGCGCTGGATGTGGCAGTCGAGCCACGGCGCACCGGCGGCCTCGAGCGCCTCCAGCTCGCGGTGGTGCCCATCCCGGATGGCGCGGGCCTCGGACAACGTCGGCAGCTCCGACATCGGCACGTCGATCCGGCGCTCGATTCCGGCGATGGTCGGGGACGCGTGGTCCTCGACTGGGAGCCAGGGCCAGAGCGAGATGCCGAAGCCCGGGATCGGCGTCTGCGGCCCCCGCCTGTGGCTCGTCCGGATCTCCGCAGCCACCCGGACGACCTCCGCACCGAGGACCATGCCCTCGCGATTCTTGGTCTCGCTCGGATCGACCTCGGCGCCGATGCCGTAACGGGGATTCATGTCGCCGCTGCAGGCCTGGAGGAACAGCGCCGTGCCTCCGATCTCGCGTTCGACCATCGCGCGGGCCGGCCCCGGGAAGTCGGACGAGTACTTGAAGGCCCTCGGGCCGTACAGCACCGGGTGACAGCCGAAGCTGAACAGGACCGCGATCGCCTGACCTTCGAGCCCGTCGATCCGGATGACCCCGACCGCCGGGTCACGGAGGCCCTCAGGATCCTCCCCGAGGTGATCGCGGCCGTCCGTATCCCGAGCCCGGCGCTGGACGTTGATCGGGCTGCTGCCGAATGCGGCAGCGAGCCGTGCGGGTCGGCGCGACTCGAGGGCCTTCCGAACTGCGTCTTCGGCGGCCCGTTCGACTTCGCGGCCGAATCGGGCGACCGCGGCATCGTCGCCCTCGTACGGGGTGTTCGGCAGCGGCGGCACGGCGTGATCATGGCTCGCGTTGAGCAGCACGAGCTCGCGCCGCGTCGAGGCAATGGCCGCGATCTGGACGCGGATCCGGTCGGCGAGGTCATCCGGGAACCAGAGCAGATCGCTCGCGATGACGACGGCCGTTCGGCCGCCGCTCGTGAGCACGACGGCGCCCACCGTGAGAGGCGTCTCCTCGCCGCGGAACGGCTCTCCCCACAGCCGGAGCCCCGGGCCTGGCAGGCCAGGCTCCGTCCGGAGGTCGATGCGGCATGCGCCGGCCCACAGGCCCTCCTCGGTCGAATGTCTCGTCGGCCGGCGTGTCGCCTGCGTCATCGCTTGGTCCCCCTTCAGGCGCGAGCGCTGACGGGCGGGGCCGCGCATGACGCCCGGGCAACGAAGGTGGTCGGGAGAATGACTCGTCGCGGCGGCGCCCCGGCCAGCCGCTCGAGGAGCAGCTGCGCCGCGCTCGCGCCTATCAGCTCGTTGTCCCGGCTGACGGTGGCGAGCGGTGGTTCATGGAACTCGACGATCGTCGTCTCATCGCACGTGACCAGCGAGATGTCGGAGCCGATCCGGCGCCCGCTCGCACGAATCGCCCGAAGGCAGCCGGCAAGCAGCTGGTTGCCGCCGACGATGATGGCCGTGGGCGCGTCAGCCAGCTCGAGGATCCGGCCAGTCTCCGCCTGTGCCCGGCTGGCCTCGACGCTCCCGCCGTCGGTGATCAAGCCATCACCAACGCCCCGTGCCACCATCGTCCGGCGGACGGCTTCGAGACGCTCGCGCCCAGGCCGGAGGTGCAACGCGCCGGAGATCAGGGCGACTCGCCGATGCCCCAGGTCGACGAGGCGATTCACCGCGTCGGTCATGCCTGACGCGTGGTCGGAGAGAACGACGCTCGCATCGAGCTCCGGCGGCAGGTCCCGATCGATCGCGACGACCGCGACGCGGCTACGGCTCAGCTGGTCGATCGTCTCCGGGTCCCCCTCCGTCGCAAGCGACAGGATGAGGCCGTCCACCCGACGGGCCAGCAGGAAGCGGACGTGATTGGCGTCGAGCTCCGGGCGATTCTCCGAGTTCATCAGCACCATCGAGTAGTCCGCTCGCCGGAGGACCGACTCGGCACCGGAGGTGATGTCGGCCATGAGCGGATTGGAGATATCACCGACGACGAATCCGACGGACCGCGTCGCACCGCGTCGGAGGCTCTGCGCCAGGAAGTCGGGCTCGTAGTCGAGCTCCTTCACCGCGGCCATGACCCTGCGGCGCATGGCGGGGCTGACATCGGGGTGACCGGAGAGCACGCGGGACACCGACGACAGCGAGGTCCCGACCGCGGCCGCGACCTCCTGCATGCTCGATCGGCGTCGGCTCGGCGCGCCGTCCTCTTCTGCGGGGCGACGGGAATCAGCCACCCCGGCGTCCAGGTTACCCGTCACCTTCCCTCCCGGGAACGGTCCCGGGGTGACCGTAGCACACGGCGATCGCGCTCCGGCTCATCGCCGAGGCGCCGCGTCGTTGACGATCGGTCATCCGGAATGCCACGATTGCAATCGTAACCGGAATCGGTACCGGGAGAGTGCGAGGAGCGCCGGGTTGAGCCTCGAGCGAAGCCGCTGGTACGAGACGATGGTTCGCATCCGCCTGTTCGAGGAGCGGGCGATGGCGCTGTTCATGAGCGGTGCCATCCAGGGGACCACGCATCTCTGCGACGGCCAGGAGGCGGTGTCGGTCGGCGTTGTCGCGGCATTGCGAGACGACGATGTGCTGACCAATACGTATCGTGGCCACGGGGAGGCCATCGCGCGCGGGATGCCATTCGAGGTTGCGTTCGCCGAGCTGATGGGCCGTTCGACCGGCTGCTGCGGCGGTCTCGGCGGATCGATGCATCTGGCCGACTTCGAGCGAGGCAACATCGGCGCCAACGCGATCGTGGGCGCCGGGCTGCCGATCGCCGTCGGCGCGGCGCTGGCCTTCCAGCTGCGGGGTGAACGGCGCGTCGCCGCGGCGTTCTTCGGCGACGGCGCGACCAACATCGGGACATTCCATGAGGCGCTCAACATGGCCGCGGTCTGGCATGCACCGGTCGTGTTCGTCGCGGTGAACAACCTGTACGGCGAGTACAGCCGCGTGCGCGACACGACGCCGATCGACGATCTCGCGGCGCGCAGCAGTGCCTACGCGCTGCCCGGGGTGGTCGTGGACGGGCAGGACGTCGACGCCGTCCATGCCGCAGCGAAGGAGGCGGTCGAGCGGGCTCGAGCGGGCAGGGGACCGACCCTCCTCGAGGCCAAGACGTACCGCTATCGCGGGCACTCCAGGTCCGATCCCGGTCGGTACAGGCCGGCGGATGAGCTCGAAGCCTGGCGCCGGCGCGATCCGATCGAGATCCTCGGCGGGCGGCTCACCGCCGGCGAGGGTGCAACGCCGGACGATCTCGCGAACATCCGTGCCCGGGTCGCCGCGGAAATCGACGCCGCCACGAGCACCGCGGAACAGGCGCCCTACCCGACCCTCGCCGATGCCGCCCGCCTTGTCTACGCCTGAACCCGCGTCGGCAACCCTGGCCGGTGCGGAGGTCGAGGAGATGACCTATCGGGAGGCCATCGGCGCGGCCTTGTTCGACGAGATGGCGGCGGACACCTCGGTCGTCCTGCTGGGCGAGGACGTCGCCACGGACGGGGGCGTGTTCAAGACCAACGCCGGGCTCGTTGAGGCGTTCGGCGCCGGCCGCGTCCGGAACACCCCCATCAGCGAGAACGGTTTCGTCGGCGTCGCGTTGGGGATGGCGGTGATGGGCCTCCGACCCGTCGTCGAGATCATGTTCAGCGACTTCCTGCCGACCGCGGGCGACCAGATCGTGAACCAGCTGGCCAAGTACCGCTTCATGACCGGCGGGCAGGCCCGGGTGCCCGTCACGATCCGTTCGATTGGCGGTGCGACGGGGCGCTTCGGGACGCAGCACTCGGCGACGGGGGAAGGCTGGTTCCTCGGCCTGCCTGGCCTGCGCCTGGCGACCGCCGGCTCGGCCGCCGCGGCCTACGCGGTCCTGCGCGCGGCGATCCGCGAGGACAATCCCGTCATCGCCTTCGAGCACAAGGGGTTGCTCGCCCGACGTGGCCTCGTTGAACGCGGCGCGGTCGCAGAGGTCGGTCGGGCCGCGGTTGCCCGCGCGGGCGCCGACCTGACGATCGTCGCGACGCTGATGATGGTCGAACGGAGCATCGAAGCTGCGACGGTGCTGGCGGGGGAGGGCATCGACGCGGAGGTCATCGACCTCCGCTGGCTGAACCCGCTCGACTGGCCGACCGTCCTCGACTCGATCGGCCGGACGAGGCGACTGCTGGTCGTCGAAGAGGAACCCCACGCCGGTGGCTGGGGCTCCCTGGTCATCTCGCGAGCGGCCCGTGAGGGCCTCAGGCTGGCGCGGCCGCCACGCGTCATCAGCCTGCCGGACGACATCCCGGTGCCCTACAGTCCGCCGCTCGAGGACGCGATCCTGCCAACCGCGGCCTCGATCGCCGCCGCGGCACGCGAGCTCGTCGACCGATGACCGGCGCGATGCCCGCCGAGGCAGGCCTCCGCCTCGATGACGGTTCCCTCGTCATCGACCGAGTCGAGACGCTTGCCCTCCGGATCCCCTTGGACCGGCGCTACAGCGGCAGCGCCTACTCCATGACGAACCGCTGCACGATCATCACCCGCCTCCACACGCGCGACGGGCTCGTATCGCAGGTCTACAACGGCGACACCGACGACGAGCAGCCGATGATCATCAAGGTCATCCACGAGGAGCTCGCGCCGCGGATTCTCGGCCGATCCGCCGCGGACCCTGAGCGGCTCTGGAGCGCGATGGAACCGGCGACCAACGACATCCTTCGCGACCGGGCCATTCCCCTCCAGGCCATCTCGTGCATCGACACGGCGGCGTGGGACCTGATCGGCCGAGCGCTGGAGCTGCCCATCAGGCGCGTCTGGGGCTCGCTGACCGACGAGCTGCCAATGAGCGTCATCGGTGGCTACTACCACGTGCCGCCGGACGAGCTGCCCGACCTGCTGGACAGCTACCGATCGGAGGGCTTCGGTGCATGCAAGTTCAAGGTCGGCGGCCGGACTCCGGCCGAGGACGAACGCCGCGTCCGCGCCGCACACGAGGCCGCTCCGACGCTCGTGCTGATGGTCGATGCCAACCAGGGCTGGAATCGCGCCGAGGCGGTCGAGTTCGGCAAGCGGGTTGGCGACCTACGGATCCGCTGGTTCGAGGAACCGTGCCGCTGGACCAATGACCGCCGCTGGATGCGGGACGTGCGCCTCCAGACAGGGATCCCGGTGTGCGCGGGGCAGAGCGAGACGACGCTCGCCGGCCTTCGCGATCTGATCGTCGATGCCGCGATCGACGTGAGCAACCTCGACGTGTCGTGGACCGGCGGGCCGACGATCTGGCGAAAAGCCGCCGGGCTGTGCGCGGCCTTCGGCGTCGAGATCGGCCATCACGAAGAGCCGCAGATCGCCGGCCAACTGCTCGCCAGCGTCCCCGAGGGAACCTTCGTGGAGTGCTTCGACCGACAGCGCGATCCAGTCTTCTGGCGGCTGACGCAGCTCGCGGAAGGGATCGCCGACGGCCGCCTTCGACTGCCGATGGGCCCGGGCTTCGGACTGGAGTTCGACGATGCCTTCGCCGAGGGGCACGTCATCGATCGCCGGGTCACGCAATGATGGAGCGCGACGGGCCCCTTGCCGGCGTGCGCGTGCTGGCCGTCGAGCAGTTCGGCGCAGGGCCGTTCGGGACGGCGCTGCTTGCCGAGCTCGGTGCGGAGGTCATCAAGATCGAGGATCCGCGGCTGGGCGGTGACATTGCCCGGTACGTGCCGCCCGGGCAGGCCGATCGCGACAGCCTGTTCTTCGAGACATTCAACCAAGGGAAGCGGAGCATCGCGCTGGATCTGACCGAGACAGGGGATCGAGCCCTGTTCGAACGACTCGTCACCACCGCGGACGCCGTCTTCTCCAACCTCCGCGGCGACTTGCCTGATCGGCTCGGCCTGACATATGCGACGCTCGGACGGGTGAACGCTGCGATTGTCTGCGTCAGCCTGACCGGGTACGGGCGGACGGGGCCGCGGGCCGCCTGGCCGGCGTACGACGCACTGGTGCAGGCCGAGGCCGGGTGGGCCGCCCTGACCGGCCAGCCTGACGGTCCACCGACGAAGAGCGGCCTGTCCCTCGCCGACTACGCCGCGGGTGCGATGTCAATGGTCGGCCTCCTCGCGGCCCTCCTCGCCGCACGGACGAGCGGTCGCGGAAGCGACGTCGACGTCAGCCTGCTTGACACCGCGCTGTCGATGCTGACGTATCCGGCGACGTGGCGGCTCTCGGCCGGCATCGAGACCGACCGGCTACCGATGTCCGCGCACCCCAGCATCGTTCCGTTCCAATTCTTCGCAACGAAGGATGGCCACGTCGCGATCGCCTGCGCCAAGGATCGCTTCTTCCGGGCACTGGTCGAGGCGCTCGAGCTGAATGAGCTCGCAGCGGACCCTCGCTTCGCGGACTTCGCCGGGCGACTCGCGAACCGGGACGTTCTCCTCGAGATCCTGGCGGGTCGCCTCGCGACGCGCACGACCGCCGAGTGGCTGACCGCGCTCGGCGGCCGCGTACCGATCGCGCCGGTCCGGTCGCTGGCCGAGGCGACCGACCGCGATGCGCTCGAGGGTCGGGGCCTTCTTCGCGACTACCAGCACCCGGCTCTGGGACGGGTCAGCGCCATCGGCTCGGCGATCCGTGTCGCCGGTCACGTGCCTGCCTCGCGCCGCGCCCCACGCTTCGATGAGGATGGTCCTGCCCTGCGGGAGAGCCTTGCCGCGCGGGACGCCGCCCCGCCGGCCTGAGCGACGCGGCGAACCGTGACGTCGCGGCGACCATCGCCGGTCCGAGCCGTCGTCGTCGGCGGGGGCGTGATCGGCTGTGCCGTGCTGTTCGAGCTCACGCGGCGCGGCGTCCCGGCCGTGCTCGTCGAGGCGGCGCCGGATCTGGGCGAGGGCACCTCCAAGGCCAACAGCGCCATCATCCACACGGGCTTCGATTCGAAGCCGGGCAGCGTCGAGTCGGCGATGCTGCGACGCGCTGCGACGCTCTGGCCAGACCTCCTTGAGACGCTTGCCGTGCCCTGGCTCCCGGTGGGCGCGCTGATGATCGCCAGGACCGACGAGGAGGCCGATCGGCTGGGCACGGTGATCGCGGTCAACGCGGCCCAGCTCGGGGTGGAGACCCAGCTCCTCGACCGTGCGGCGACCCGGGATCTGGCACCGTACCTGACGGAGGAGGCCGTCGCGTCCCTGTCGATCCCTGGCGAAGCGATCGTTGACCCGTTCTGGCTCACCCGGGCGTTCGCCGAGGCCGCCATCGCAGGCGGCGCCGACGTCCTGCTGGGAGCTCCGGTGACGGGGCTTTCTGTCGGCCCGGAGGAAGCGACGATCACCTTCGCTGACGGGACGAGCCTGGTTGCCGAGCAGGTGATCGACGCCGCCGGTCTGCGAGCGGACGAGCTCGCGCATATGGCCGGCGACACGTCCTTCTCGATCTCGCCCCGGAAGGGCCAGTTCTTGATCTCCGAGGAGACCTTCGGCGTGGATCGGATCGTCCTCCCGATTCCTGGGCCGATGGGCAAGGGAATGCTGGTGACACCGATCGTCTTCGGCGGCCTCCTGCTCGGTCCCACGGCCGTGGACGGCACTGACAAGGACGACCGATCGACGGACCCCGTCGAGGCCGACCGGATCCTGGCTGCCTGCCAGACCCTCGTCCCGGCCGTCGGCGCCATGGGTCCGATCCGCCAGTTCGCGGGCCTGCGCCACGTCAGCTCGACGGGCGATTTCATTCTGCGGCCGTCGACTGCCGGAGATCGGCTCTACGTCGCCGCCGGCATTCGGTCGACGGGCATTTCGACGAGCCCGGCCGTTGCCGAGCGCGTCGTCGACGACGTCCTGTCGCTGCGCGGCTGGGTCCGAGCACCTCGGAAGGCGCTCTCCCCTCCAGACCATGAGCTCCCGGAGGCGGCCGGCGAGGTCGTCTGCCTCTGCCGGTCCATCAGCCGGGCCGAGATCCTTGCCGCCTGCGCCCACATCACCAAGCCTCGAACACTGGACGCGATCAAGCGGCGCGGCGGCGCGACCTTCGGGGACTGCCAGGGGAATCTGTGCGCCCTCGACGTTGCCCGGATCGTCGCCGCGGCGCGTGACCTCCCGCTTGCCGCGCTCGAGAAGCACCAGGCCGGTTCCTGGCTATGGCTCGCTGGGGTGACCACCCCTGCACCGCGGTCGGCTCGAGCGGCGGTTCAACCGCTCGGCCTCGCCTCGGAGGACCAGCCTTGGGACGTGGTCATCGTCGGCGGCGGCGAGGCGGGCCGAGGCGTCGCGTCCGCGACGGGGGAAACCGCCACTCGCAGCCTCGTGGTGGAGCGGCGACCGGATCGCGCGCGGAGGCTGCCCGGCACGCTCGAAGCGACCGTCGTAGGGCTGGCCCGCGAAGAAGGAGAGTGGCTCGTTCTCGCCCAAACGGCATTGAGCACCGTCGAGCTTCGGGCCCGCCGCGTCGTCATCGCCAGCGGCAATTATGTCGAGCCGCGGGAGCATCGAGCGATCGCGGGCCCCCGCCCCGCGGGCATCATGACGGCCGACCTCGCCGAGTCGCTCCTTGCCGAGGGCCTGCGTCCGGGGCGGCGGGCGGTGCTTGTGGGTCAAGGCCGCCGTGCCGCCTACCTGCGGCAGCGTCTCGAGTCCGCCGGCCTGGTCGTGATCGGCGCGAGCAGCGAGCCCGAGGCCGTGCGCGGCGAGCCACGGCTCGACGCCGTTCGCCTCGGCGGCAAGTGGGTGACTGCGGACAGCCTCATCCTCGTCGACAGGGTGAGGTCCCAGACCTTCCTGCTGCGGAGCCTGGACCTGGTAGATGGAAGGCCGGGCGTTCCAGCCCCGGCCGACACGGATGGGCGGTTGCCGATCGTCGGGCTGTGGGCAGCCGGCTGCTGCGTGGTCCCGTCGATCGACCACGACGGCTGCGCGGCGATGGGTCGTGAGGTCGGCGCACGAGTCGCTCGATCCCTGACCGAGGGGCCGCCCCCGGAGGAGGCGCAGTGAGCGAGCTGCTCCGGGACCAAGTATTTCTCCACGGCTCGCGGTCGGCGGTCTGGGCCCTCGTCCACGACCCCCAGGCACTTCAGCGGGTGCTGCCCGGCGCAGAACGAATCGAGTCGACGGGTCCGGCGACGTTCCGTGGAGTCCTGGCAGCCAGGATCCAGTTCCTCACGGTCCGGGCGGACGTCGAGGCAACCCTCGAAGATGCCGATCCGCCGCGGCACATCGTGCTCCGCTTCAAGGGCCGGCCCCACGGCCTGGCCGGATCGTTCGTCGTCGTCGTCCCCTTCGACCTCGAAGCCGTGGATGATCCAGCGGGCGGCGCCGGCGGGACGATGGCGAGCTACGTCGTGGACCTCACGGTGACCGGCAGGATCGCCTCGTTCGGCGCGCCCCTCCTGCAGGACACCCTTCGCCGAGTCATTGCCACACTCGTCGCCAATGTCGACGCCGAGCTTCGCGGCGCCTCGGCCCCGATGTCCTGAGCCCAGCGGCCAGCCGTCGGTGCCTGCGGACCTGCTCCTGGCGATCGACCAGGGAACGACGTCGACCCGGGCGATCGCCTTCGACCTCGGCCTCCGCCCCGTGGCAGCCGCGAGCGTTCCAGTTGCCACGATCCATCCCCGGCCGGGCTGGGTCGAAGCGGACCCCGATGCGATCCTGCAGTCAGTCGTCGACTCGGTGGCGGTTGTGCTCGCCGAGGTCGGGGGCCCGGGCCGGATCGCCGCCGCGGGCCTCGCCAACCAGGGCGAGACCGTGATCGCCTGGGACGCCGAAGGCGGAGGGGCCCTCTCACCTGCGGTCGTCTGGCAGTGCCGTCGCTCGCTGCCGGTCGTTGAGCGGATGCGCGCGGCCGGTCTCGAGCCACAGATCAGGGCGCGTACCGGCCTTCCGCTCGACCCCTACTACTCCGCAGGCAAGATGACCTGGCTCCTCGAGGAGGTTCCGAGCGTGGCCGATGCGGCCGCGAGATCGACGTTGCGGATGGGAACCGTCGACGCCTGGATCACCGCGCGCCTCGGCGGCCCTCCACGCACGGACCCATCGACCGCCTCGCGGACCCAGCTCTTTGATCTCGCGAGCCGAAGGTGGGATCCAGACCTTCTGTCCTGGTTCGGCGTGCCCGTCGACGTTCTGCCTGCAATCGGCGCCAGTGCCGGTGACCTGGGCAAGTTGAGCCACGAACGGTGGTCCGGGTCCCTTCCGCTGGCTGCCCTTGCCTGCGATCAACAGGCAGCCCTCGCCGGGCACGGTGCCTTCGAGCCGGGATCGATGAAAGCCACATATGGCACCGGCGTCTTCGCCCTGGCCAACCTCGGCCAGCGCTCGTCGGGGGCGGTGAGCGCTGACGTGGAGACATCGTTCGCCTGGTCGCTCCCTGACGGATCTGCGCCGCTGGTCGCGCAGGCCGGCTTCCTGACTGCGGGTGCCTTCATCGACTGGCTTCGCGATGACCTCGGCCTGGTCAGCTCACCTGTCGAGCTGGCGAAACTCGCCTCGGGCGCGTCGGCGTCGGCGACGGTGCGGGTTCTCCCGGCACTCTCCGGGCTCACCGGCCCGTGGTGGCGTCCCGACGCGCACGCCGTCGTGGCCGGGCTCACTGCGGCAACCGGGCGCGGGGAGCTGGCCCGAGCCGTCCTGGATGGCATCGCCAATGGCGTGGCCGACGCGGTCGATGCCATCGAGGCGCTCCTGCCGAGCAGGCCAGCATGCCTCCGGGTCGACGGCGGGCTCACGAGCAACGACTACCTCATGCAGCGCCAGGCGGACGTGCTCGGCATCGACATCGGGATCGCCAGTGTCGAGGAATCGACCGCGCTCGGCATTGCCGCGCTGGCGGGAATCGGGGTCGGGGCCGTATCGAGGGAGGCCGTAGCGGCGGCGAACCCGATCAGGACTGTCATCTCGCCGGCGCTTGGCGAGGCTGCTCGCCAGGACGAGCGCCGATCGTGGAGGCGCTTCGTCTCCGTCGCCATCCAACTCTGACTCGGCATGGGGCCGGCTCCCGGTGTGGGCCAGCTCCGGCAGCGGTCAACGGTCCGAGCGGTCGCGCAATGCTGCCGATCAGGCGCGAATCGCCCAGGCGTCGACCTCGACCTTGTAGTCAGGGCTGGCCAGAGCGGCGACGTAGACCAGGGTGCTCGTCGTGAGGTGCGCGCCGAGGACGCGATCGAGCTGGGCTCGGCGACCGGCCGCATCCATCTG
>DATJGH010000132.1:0-10944 GCA_035495215.1 Patescibacteria group bacterium | reverse complement strand
TCGGGCGGACAGCAGCAGCGGCTGTGCATCGCCCGGGCCCTGTCGGTCGATCCGGAGGTCATCCTCATGGACGAGCCGGCTTCCGCGCTCGACCCGATCGCGACCCTGCGGGTCGAGGAGCTCATCGCCGAGCTCCGCCGCCAGTACACGATCGTGATCGTCACCCACAACATGCAGCAGGCCTCGCGCGTGAGCGACCGAACCGCGTTCTTCACGATGGGCGAGGACCGCGCCGGCTACCTGGTCGAGGCGGACGACACCGTGAAGATCTTCACGAACCCGCGCGAACAGCTGACCGAGGACTACATCTCGGGGAGGTTCGGCTGATGGAGGCCGACATGGAGACGCGGGTAACCAACCTCCGCGCCGAGCAGGCCGGATCGCGGGCCACCCTCGATCGCGAGGAGCGCGTCGTCAAGGACGGCATCCTGCGCATGGGCTCGCTCGTCGAGTCGCAGATCCGCGACGCCGTGCGCTCCGTCGCGGAGCGCGACCTCGAGACGGCCGAGCGGGTCGTCGCGACGGACGACCGGATCAACGAGGCACAGCACGAGATCGCGGAGACGATCGTGTCGACGATCGCGACGCAGTCGCCGGTGGCGCGGGACCTGCGGTTCCTGATCGGGCTCGACCACGTTGCGTTCGAGCTCGAGCGCATCGGCGACCATGCCTCGTCGATCGCCAAGCAGGTGAAGGCACTCGCGGAGGAGCCACCGCTCCCCCAGATCCCGGCCCTGACGCAGATGGGCCGCCTCGCCGCCGACCAGGTGCGGGGCATCGTGAGCGCGATCATCGACGTCGACGATGGGATCGCGCGCGAGGTCGCCGGTCACGACGACGAGATCGACCACCTCTACCGGAAGACCTTCGCCGACCTGACCGACCTGATGCGCACCGATCCCCGGACCGTGGAACGGGGCACCCGGCTGATCCTCGCGGCGCACTGGGTCGAACGGATCGGCGACCGGGTGACGAACATCGCCGAGGACGTCGTGTACCTCGCGACCGGCAAGATCGAGGACCTCAATCCATGACCATCAAGGACGTCGGAGCCCCGTCGGACGCGAGCCGGGACGCCGGCGCAGGCCCGATCCGGGTCATCTTCGTGTGCACCGGCAACTCCGCCCGCAGCCAGATGGCCGAGGCGCTGCTCCGCCGCGACGGCGGGCCGGCGTTCGAGGTCGTGAGCGCCGGCGTGAGCCCACGCGGCGTCCACCCGATGACGATCACGGCGCTCGGCAAGGTGGGCATCGACATCAGCGGCGCCCGATCGAAGTCCGTCGGCGAGTTCCTCGGCCAGCGCTTCGACTACGTGATCACGGTCTGCGACCGGGCTCGCGCCACCTGTCCGGTCTTCCCGGGCGGCAGCACGACGCTGCACTGGGGCGTCGACGATCCCGCCGAGGCGATCGGCACTGACGCGGAGCGCCAGGCCGCCTTCGATCGCGCCCTCAAGGAGCTCGCGCTGCGGATCCAAACGTTCCTGCCGCTCGTGACGGGAGGACCCGCATGACCGATCGGCAACCCGCGGTCCGGGCGCGCTCCGCCTCCGGCAGGTTCGTCGCGAAACCGGAGCAGCCCGCCGGCCCAGCGTCCACGCACGAATCCGAACCCGAGGAGGGCCCGATGTCCTCGTTGCCGCCCGAGGCCGCTCCGGCGCTGCAGCTGTACCTGCTGCGGCACGCCGACGCCGGCGATCCGATGGCCTGGCCGGGAGACGACGCCGAACGACCGCTGTCGGCCAAGGGGAAGCGCCAGGCGCGCCGGCTCGGCAGCCTCCTCGCGGACATCGGCTGGAAGCCGGACGTGATCCTGACCTCACCCAAGGTCCGGGCGGTGCAGACGGCGCGGCTCGTCGGCCGCGCGGTCGAGGTGACGCCGCAAGACGAGGCACGCCTGGCCTCGGCGTTCGAGCTGAGCGACCTCGGCAGCATCCTGGCGGCGCATCCGGACGCGCGCCGGGTGGTGCTCGTCGGCCACGATCCGGACTTCAGCTCGATCGCCTCGACGCTGAGCGGGGCGGCCATCGAGCTGCGCAAGGGCGCGATCGCGAGGATCGATCTCGCCGACAGCGAGCCGGCCGCCGGCGGCGGTGCGCTCCGCTGGCTGATCCCGCCGGGAGTCGTCCCGGACTGAGTGGCTCAGGCGGTGGCCGACGGCCCCGGGGCTGGCGCCACCGATCGGTTGGCCCACGCACCCAGGAGCGCCTCCGCCGGGAAGATGCCGCCGGGGACGAGGGTCCGGGCGATGCCGCTCAGCCGATCGATGAGGTTCGGCGCGATCCGGTAGTAGACCCAGTTGCCCTGTCGTTCCGAGGTGACCGCGCCCGCGTCGCGGAGGACCTTCAGGTGGTGCGAGACCGTTGGCTGCGAGACGCCGCAGCAGTCGGTGAAGTCGCAGGCGCACACCTGGTTCGAGCCGGCGAGCTGGCGCAGGATCTCGAGCCGCGTCGGGTCCGCCAGGGCGGCGAGCAGGAGGATGTCGGGATCTGTTGACCTTGCCATGTGCCCGTACTATATCGACCAACTTCGATATTGACAAGAGTCGATACAGGCATGATATTGATCATCATCAATACAGCCGCCGCAGCAGCACGGGACACGCCACCATGACCGACCAGCTCGAGCTCGATTCAATCCAGCGCCAGGTCCGCGATCGATATGCGGGCGCGGCCCTCGCGGCCGCCGACGCCGCGGCGGCTCCATCGAATGCCGTCCACGCCGCAGGTTGCTGTGGAGACGACGCCGGCTGCGGCTGTGGCGACGCGTGCTGTGGCACCGCGACGACCACGATGGGCCTGCAGCTGTACGACGTCGCCGAGCGCGCCGGCCTGCCGGACGCAGCCGTGCTCGCGTCGCTCGGCTGTGGCAACCCGATCGCCGTCGCGGACCTGCGCGAGGGCGAGACCGTGCTCGACCTCGGTTCGGGTGGCGGGATCGACGTCCTCCTCTCGGCGCGACGTGTCGGACCGACCGGTCACGCGATCGGCGTCGACATGACCGATGAGATGCTCGAGCTCGCTCGACGGAACGCCGCGGAGGCCGGGGCGACGAACGTGGAGTTCCGCAAGGGCACGATCGAGCGGCTGCCCGTCGACGACGGTGCCGTCGACGTGGTCATCAGCAACTGCGTGATCAACCTCGCCTCCGACAAGCGCGCGGTCTTCGGCGAGATCGCCCGCGTGCTCAAGCCGGGCGGCCGGGTCGGCGTGACCGACATCGTCGCGGACGACATCCTCACCGCCGAGCAGCGGGCGGACCGCGGCAGCTACGTCGGCTGCATCGCGGGGGCACTGTCGTTCCGCGAGTTCCGCGCGGGCCTTCGTGACGTCGGCCTGACCGATATCGAGGTCGTTCCCACCCGCCAGGTCACCGAGGGCATGCACTCCGCGATCGTCCGGGCGACCAAGCCGGCCTGACGGCCGGTCCACCGACCAGCGGAAGGAGGTGAGGCCTCGATGTCGACGTGCGATGGCCCGTGCGGTCCTGACTGCCCGTGCCGCGGCTAGGTCAGGTCGAGCCTGACCGGAGGCCCGCGCTCGGCGCGGGCCTCTCGCTCGTGCTTGCCGCCGCGTGCTGGGGCATCGGCACGGTCGTGAGCAAGCAGGCGGTCGCCGAGGTCGCGCCGCTGACATTGCTGCCGATCCAGCTCGCGAGCAGCGTCCTGTTGCTCCTGGTGATCACCCGCTGGCGCCACGAGCCCCTGCCGTCAGGCCGCGAGGGCCGGCTCCTCGGCCGGCTCGGGCTGCTCAATCCCGGCCTCGCGTACGCGCTGAGCCTGCTCGGCCTGACGGGGATCACCGCCAGCCTCGCGGTCCTCCTCTGGGCGGGTGAGCCGATTCTCATCCTGCTGCTCGCCGCGGCCGTCCTGGGCGACCGCATCGGCCCGGCGATCGTCCTGCCTTCGATCGCTGCGATCGGCGGCCTGACGGTCGTCGTCCTCGATCCGGCTGCGTCGGGTTCGATGGTGGGCGTCGGCCTGACGGTCGCCGGGGTGGTGGTCTGCGCGGCGTACACCGTCCTGACACGACGGTGGCTCCTTGGCACCGACGCCACGTTCGGGGTCGTGCTCGCGCAGCAGCTGTACGCGCTCGTCCTCTCGGCCATCGTGCTCATCGGCCTCATGGCTGCCGGCCAGCCGATGCTGCCCGTGCGGGTTACGGCTGTGGGGGCGCTGAGCGCCGTCGTCTCCGGGCTCCTGTACTACGCATTCGCGTACTCGTTCTACATCTCGGCGCTGCGGCGGGTCCGGGCATCGATCGCGGCGGCGTCCTTCTACCTGATTCCGGTCTTCGGACTTGCCGGAGCGTGGGTCACAGGCGAGCGGCTCCAGCCCGTGCAGTGGCTCGGCGCCGCGATCGTCATCGGCGCGGTGGCGTGGATCACCGTGCGCGCCGACCAGGCGCCCGCCGCGAGCGACCGCGGCGGTCAGCCGTCGAGCGCCGCGGCCCCCGCCCGAATCCCGATCAAGCCCCAGGGTGAGATCCGCTCACCGATCGCGCCGCGCAGCCGAGGCTGACGGCGCTCAGCCGAGGCGGATCCGGGCCTGCAGGCCGAGGTGGTCGGACGGGTACAGCGTCGGGTCGTCGACCGCCGGGCGATCGAAGGCGAGCGCGCAGGTATCGACCGTGATCGCCCCGCGGAGCCAGATGTAATCGAGGCAGCCCGGCTCGCCGGTGTCCATCCCCGGCGCCTGGATGCCCGAGGGCCACGTGGACACCGGCTCGGCGCCATTCGCCTCCGCGAAGGCGGACCGGAACCCGGCGTCGGCCATGACCCGGTATGCCGGTTCATCGGGCTCCGCGTTGAAGTCGCCGACCACGACCAGCGGCTGCGCGTCCGGGCGCAGCCACTCGACCAGCTGGATCGCCTGCTCCTCGCGGACGGCCTCGTCCGGGACGACGTGGTGCAGGTGGGTCACCACGAAGTGGAGCGGGTCCCCGGTTGGTCGGGCGACCGGGACTCGCAGCGCAGAACGGTTGCGCCCGAGGTCGAGCCGTTCGGCCTCGCCGAGCTGCAGCGGCGCCTTGCCGAGGACCGCGTTGCCGTACTCGGGACGGCCGGCCCAGCCGCGCCTCAAGTCGTACCGGCCCTCACCCGCGGCCCCGACGATGCGGTCCTGCTGGACCGAGAACACGCACTCCTGGAGCCCGATCAGGTCGGGCTGGAGCGCGGCCATGTCCGCGAGGAGGAGCGGGATGCGCTCCGGCCAGCGGTCGGCGATGTTGCGCAGGTTGAGCGTCGCGACCGTGAGCTGCGGGTCAGCCACCGGCGCTCCGGGCTGCTGCCGGCACGCGTTCTGCGGGGCGGCGTTCGGCGGGGGCGTCCGAGACAGGGATCGTGAACTCGAACGTTGCTCCCCTGCCCTCCTCGGACTCGACGCCGATCACGCCGCCGTGCCCCTCGACGATGTGCCGGGCGATGGCGAGGCCGAGGCCCGTGCCGCCGCCGCTGGTGCGCGTCCGGTCGGCCTTGTAGAAGCGCTCGAAGATGCGGGGCTGGTCAGCGGCGGCGATGCCCGGACCGTCGTCGGCAACCCAGCCGACGAGCATCTCGGGTGCGATCGAGCGCGGACGGGCGGCGATCGCCGACTCGATCGGCTCCCGCCGGACGCCGACGCGGACCTCGCGCCCCGACGGGCTGAACTTGACCGCGTTGTGGACGAGGTTCGCGAAGACCTGGGCCAGCCTCGCGGCCTCGCCCCGCACCGGTGGCAGGTCCGGCTCGACATCGACACGGAGCGTAACGCCCTGGCGCTCCGCGAACGGTCGGAGACGCTCGGCCGACTCGGCGGCGATCCGGCCGAGGTCGACGTCGTCGAGGTGGAGCTGGCGGCCACCGCTCTCGATCCGCGCCAGGTCCAGCAGCTCGGCAACCATCTGGGCAATGTTGCCTGTTTCGACCTCAAGCTTGCCGATCCGTTCGCGCATCCTGGCCGGCACCGGCGTCCCGGCCTCCGCGGCGCCCTCGGCGTCCCGGGTGAGCGACTCGACCAACAGGCCGATGGTCGTGATCGGCGTGCGCAGCTCGTGGGACAGGTTGTCGATGAACTCGGCGCGGATCCGCTGGAGACGCCGCAGCTCGGCGACGTCCTCGAGGACCAGCCAGATGCCCAGGATCGGTGAACGCCGGGCCCTGACGACCAGCGTCCCGCCCGTGCCGCCCTCATGGCGGTCCGCCAGCGTGATCTCGCCGCTCGACCAGCCGGCCTCGCGGGCGCCCTGGGCGATCGCCTCGACGCGATGGTCGCCCAGCGCCTCGATCGCCGTGCGCCCGAGCATCGAGCCGGGTTCCCGGCGGAGGAAGACGTGCGCCGCGGTATTGGCGATCTCGACCCGCAGGTCGTCGGTCAACCGGACGATGCCGACGCCAACCAGGTCGGCCAGGTAGGCGAGGTCGCGGAGTCGCTGCTCCAGGCCGAACTCGGCCGCCTCCGCCCGCCGGCGAAGCCTGCGCAGGCCGTCGATCAGGTCCTCGCTGGAGCGGCGGCCACGGCCCGCTGCCTCACCCTCGCCCGGGACCGTGCGCTCGGCCTCGCGCAGCGACTCGTCGATCTCTTCCAGGGTCCGACCGCGCGACCAGGCGTAGCCCAGTGCGATCGCCAGCGCGATCGCCTGCAGCGCGACGAAGGCGATGATCGCGAGGTTGTCCACGGGGCGAGGATCGCACACCGGACGTGCCCGGGCCGGTTAACAATCGGGCAACTCGGCGCTGGCGCCGCTACCCTCAGTGCCGATGCGACTCCGCCTCATCCCCCGCGAAGAACGCTTCTTCGACATGTTCGCCGAAGACGCCGCGAACGTCCTCGGCGCGGCCCGGCTGTTCGAGGCGATGCTCCGCGCCTACGACGCGCCCGAGCAGCGCGCCCGCGAGATCCGTGATGCCGAGCACCGCGGCGACGAGATCAGCCACGAGATCGGGCGCCGGCTCGAGTCGACGTTCGTGACGCCCTTCGATCGCGAGGACATCCACGGGCTGATCAGCGCCCTCGACGACGTGCTCGACTACATCGAGGAGGCCGCGGACACGTTCATCCTGTACCGGATCGAGGCGCCGTCAGCGGTGGCCATCCAGCAGGCCGCAATCATCGTCAAGCAATGCGAGCAGCTCCAGGAGGCGCTCGCCAACCTGCGCGGCTTCAAGGGCCTCGAGAAGTACTGGATCGAGGTCCACCGGCTCGAGAACGAGGGCGATCAGCTCGCGCGCAAGGCCATCGCCGACCTGTTCTCGAACGGCGGCCACCCGATCGAAGTCATCAAGTGGAAGGACATCTACGCGCACCTCGAGGCCGCGATCGACAAGTGCGAGGACGTCGCCAACATCATCGAGCGGATCACGATCAAGCACGCCTGAGGGCGCGCGGAGGATGACTTCTCAACCGGCTCCCTGACGTACTGAAATCGGCCCCGATCGGGCCTTCGCGATCGATATGATCTGCGCGATGAGCTTCCTCGACCGCGCGAAGCAGGCGGCCAGTCAGGCCGCGACGGCCGCGGCCAAGGTCTCCGTCGAGGTCGGTCGCGAGGCGGCGAAGGTCGGCCAGGAGGTCGGCCAGAAAGCTGCCGTGACCATCCGCGATCCGGCGACCAAGGCTCGCGCGGAGGCGGCCCTCAAGAAGGCCAAGCACGGCTTCACCACCGCCCTCGAGCGGATCGACCCGCGGATCCTGGCCGACGTCGTGATCAAGGCGACGTCACTGCAGGAACGGGCGAACGCGAGCCTGAAGTCGCGCGGCTCGGTCTACCGGATCAGCGAGATCGGCATCGGCGCCGCGATCCCGCCGAGCGTCACCTTCACGATCGCGCGCGTCGACGACGCCGAGTCCCACGGCCTGCTGGACTCGAGCACCCTCCTCCAGACGGAGGAGGTCGCGACCGACACCATCGTCACCCTCGACGGCACGGAGCTCGACGAGGCCTCGATCGAGGAGGCCGCGGACAAGGCGTAGGCGGCGCTCCTCGCGGGCGCATCCGGGGAGTGCGCCTCGACGGACCCCCCCGTCAGGCGGCTGGCGCCGTCGCCTCGGCGAACGTCCCGGTGCGCAGGAAGGTCTCGACCTCGTCGAGCGAGGCGGCCCGCCGCTCGCCGGTCACGCGGCGCGTGACCTCGACGCCCCCGGCGGCGAGCGAGCGCGGCGAGACGGTGAGGATCCAGGGCATGCCGAGGAGCTCGGCGTCGGTGAGCTTCACGCCGGGTGACTCGTCGCGGTCGTCGTACAGGATGTCGCGGCTCGACTCGGCGGCGAGTGCGTGCAGGCGCTCGGCGGTGTCGAGGACGTTCTGGTCCCTGTTGGCGCCGATCGACACGAGGTGCGCGGCGTACGGCGCGACCTCGTCGGGCCAGGCGATGCCCTTGGCGTCGTGGTGCGCCTCGACGATGCAGGCGACGTTGCGCCCCAGGCCGATGCCGTAGGAGCCCATCACGATCGGGTGGCGCTCGCCATCCTCGCCCAGGTACTTCGAATCGAAGGCGTCCGTGAAGTCCGTGCCGAGCTTGAAGATGTTGCCGACCTCGATGCCGTTGCGGAGCTTCACCGGCGCGCCACAGACCGGGCAGGGATCGCCTTCGCGCGCGTTCGAGATGTCGATCACGAGGTCCGGCGTGTAGTCGCGCGGGACGTTCACGTTCTTCACGTGCCAGCCGAGCCGGTTCGCGCCGGCGACGAGGTTCGGCGATCGCGCGACGAGCTCGTCGACCACGACCACGGCGTCGCGGGCACCGAGCGGCGAGCCGTAGCCCGCCTCCATGCCCCGCGACTTGATCTCGTCGAGCTGGGCGGGCCGCAGCCCGCCGCGCGCCTTCAGCGCGTTGACGACCTTGGTCTCGTTGACATCGAAGTCGCCACGCACGATGGCGACCACGAAGCGGCCATCCCCGGTCATGAAGAACGCGGCTTTGGCAGTCTTCGAGCGCGGGATGCTGAGGAACTCCGCGAGCGCGTCGATGGTCGTCGCGCCGGGCGTCTCGACGTCCTCCATCGGCAGGAGCTCCTCCGACTCCGGCGAAGGCTTGCCGACCACCGCGATCTGCTGGTTGTCGGCGAAGTCGCCGTTGTCGCACAGGACGAGCGTGTCCTCGCCGAAGTCGTTGAGGACCATGAACTCGTGGGCCGCCGTGCCGCCCATGATCCCGACGTCCGACCGGACCGCGATCGCATCGAGCCCGAGGCGCTCGAAGATCTTCTCGTATGCCGCGTAGTGCTTCCGATAGCTGACGTCCAGGCCCGCGTCGTCGAGGTCGCACGAGTACGAGTCCTTCATGACGAACTCGCGGACGCGGATGAGGCCGCCACGGGAGCGCGGCTCGTCGCGGAACTTGGTCTGGAAGTGGTACACGATCATCGGCAGCTGGCGATAGCTCTGGACGATGTCGCGGAGCAGGATCGCGACCACCTCCTCGTGGGTCATGGCGAGGACCATGTCCCGCTCGCCGCGGTCCTTGAACCGAACGAGCTCCGGCCCGATCTTCTGGTACCGCCCGCTCTCCTTCCAGACCTCGGCCGGGTGGACGACGGGCATCTCCATCTCCTGCCCGCCGATCGCGTCGATCTCCTCGCGAACCACCTGCTCGACCCGATCGCTGACCTTCTTGCCGAGCGGCAGCAGCGAGTAGATGCCACTCCCGAGCTGGCGCAGGTAGCCGGCGCGCAGCAGCAACCTGTGCGACGGCATCTCGGCATCCGCCGGATCGTCGCGCAGGGTCGCAAAGAACAGCTCGCTCAACCGCATGGGACGCGAAGTCTATCGGTGCGCGGGGCTCGAGGCCGGGAGCGGCGGGCGCATCGTGCCGAGATCGAAGGCGCCGGCGAGGACTCGAGCGAGCGCACTCCAACGTGCGCGAGCGAGGGCCCGGAGCGGGCAACGCACGAGATCGGTCGAGGCGCACGCCGCCTGCTAGCCTCGCGCCGTGCCCGACGGCTTCAGCCTGCTCCTGGTCGTCGTCCTGGTCCTTGCCGTCGGCTTCGACTACATCAACGGCTTCCACGACACCGCGAACGCGATCGCGACATCGGTGTCGACGCGCGCGCTGCGACCGAGCCACGCCATCCTCATGTCGGCGACGGCGAACTTCGTCGGCGCGCTGACGGGAACCGCGGTCGCGAAGACGATCGCCTCGGGCATCGCCGCGACGCCATCGGGCGACGCGGGCCAGATCGTCGTCGCTGCCGCGCTGATCGGTGGTATCGCCTGGAACCTGATCACCTGGCGGCTCGGGATTCCATCGTCGTCGAGCCACGCGCTGATCGGCGGGATCATCGGCGCGGCTGTCGCCGCGGCAGGCACGCAGTCCCTGAACGGGCCGGGGATCTACGACAAGGTGATCTTCCCGCTCGTCGCCTCGCCGGTCCTCGGGGTCGTGATCGGGTTCTCGCTCATGGTCGTCCTGTTGAACATCTTCCGGCGCGCCCACCCGAAACGGATCAACGACCGGTTCCGGCGGCTGCAGGTCCTCTCCGCGGCGTACATGGCGTTCAGCCATGGCTCGAACGACGCCCAGAAGACCATGGGCGTCATCACGCTTGCGCTCGTCGCGGGCGGCGTCATCCCGGAACCGATCGTCCCGCTCTGGGTCATCCTGATCGCCGCGTCAGCGATCTCCCTCGGCACCGCGGCCGGAGGCTGGCGGATCATCCGGACGATGGGCCAGCGGGTCGTGAAGCTCGACCCCGTCCACGGCTTCGCTGCCGAGACGACGGCGGCGACGATCATCATCGGCGCGTCCCATTTCGGCATGCCGGTGTCGACGACTCACGTCATTTCGTCGGCGATCATCGGCGTTGGCTCGAGTGACCGGTTCTCAGCGGTCCGCTGGGGCGTCGCCGGCAACATCATCGTCGCCTGGGTGCTCACGATCCCCGCGTCCGCGGCCGTTGCATGGGTCGCCTGGGAGCTGCTCACCCGCGTCCTGTGAGGACCGCCAGTCGAGGCCGTCGGCGGGCGTGGCG
>DATJGH010000131.1:0-16573 GCA_035495215.1 Patescibacteria group bacterium | reverse complement strand
GCGCTCCCGCTCGAGGGCGTCCAGTTCCATCCCGAGAGCGTGCTCACGCCGCAGGGCCCGCACCTTCTCGCCAACTTCCTTCGGCTCGCGGGCGAGGGCGATTCCGCGCGGCTCGATGCGGCCTCGGGCTCATTTGCGACGGCCGGGCTCGCGGAGCAGGTGGCCGAGGCGCCTCGATGAGCGACGCGGTCCGCGCGGCGCTGGCGGCGATCGTCGAGGGGCGCAGCCTCTCGCTCGACGAGGCGCGCCTCGCGATGGGCGCGGTCATGGACGGCGAGGCGACGCCTGCGCAGCTGGCCGCGCTCCTGGTGGCGCTGCGGATGCGTGGCGAGACGGTCGAGGAGCTCGCCGGTTTCGCCTCGGCGATGCGCGAGCGGGTGCTCCGCGTCGACGCGCCGGAGGGCACGATCGACGTCGTCGGAACGGGGGGCGACGGCTCGGGCACGTTCAACATCTCGACCGCGGCCGCGTTCGTGGTGGCTTCGACCGGGGTGCCGGTGGCAAAGCACGGCAACCGGGCGATCACCTCGCGCAGCGGCTCGGCAGACGTGCTCGAGGCGCTCGGGGTCCGGATCGACCACTCGGCGGAGTCCGCGGCTGCCGCCCTGCGCGAGCATGGGTTCGCGTTCCTCTTCGCGCCCTCGTTCCACCCCGCCATGAAGCACGCCGGCCCGACCCGGCGCGAGATCGGGATCCGCACGTCGTTCAACCTGATCGGGCCGCTGACGAACCCAGCGGGGGCACGGCGGGCCCTCATCGGCGTGGGCGCACCTGACGCCGCGGCCCGAATCGCCGAGGTCGCGGGCGTGCTCGGGACCGAGCGGACGCTGGTCGTCCATGGCGCCGGGGTCGACGAGCTGCCGCTTGACGGCAGCGGCGTGGTGTACGACGTGGTCGACGGCCGGGTCGACACGCGTCAGGTCGATGCCGTCTCGCTCGGGCTCGGGGCCGCGCCAACGAGCGCGCTCGCGGGCGGCACGGCCGCCGAGAACGCCGCGATCGTCGAGGCGGTGTTCGGCGGTGAGCCAGGTCCCCCGCGGGACGTCGTCCTCCTCAACGCCGGTGCCGCGCTGGTTGCCGCGGGGACGGCCGATGAGATCGGCGAGGGGATCGAGATCGCACGGACTGCGCTGGACGCCGGCAAGCCCCGCGAGCTGCTCCGGCAGCTTCGCGCCGAGAAGGAGGCCGCCGACGCGGGCGCGGCCACCGCGACTGCCGCGGCGCCGGCATGACCGTCGCGCAGCGATCGACGAGAGCCACAGCGCGGAACGGCAACGGCCGCAACGGCGGCAACAGCGCGAACCCGACCCGTGACCGGCGCGGCGTCGTCGGCGAGATCGCGGATCGGCGCCTGGCCGACCTGCGACCGCAGCTCGACGCCCTCGATACACGTGCCGTCCGTCGCGCGCTCGAGGCGGCACCCACGCCACGACCGTTCGCCCTTCGGCTCGCCGCGCCCGGCCTGCACCTCATCGCCGAGATCAAGCGCAGCTCGCCATCGGCCGGCCGCATCGCGGCGGAGCGCGACGACGTCGTCGCCAGGGCACGCGCGTACCAGGTTGGCGGTGCGGCCGCGATCTCGGTGCTGTGCGAGCCGCACTGGTTCGGGGGGTCGGTGGAGGACCTCGCGCTGATCCGCGCGCAGGTCAGCGTGCCGGTGCTGGCCAAGGAGTTCGTCGTCGACATCCGCCAGCTCGACCTGCTGCGGGCGGCCGGCGCCGACGCGGTCCTCCTGCTCGCGGTCCTGCACCCGCCGCGGACCCTCGCCAGCCTCGTCGATCGGGCACTGGAGCTGGGCATGGAGCCGCTACTCGAGGCTCACGACGCGCGCGAGCTCGAGGCCGCGCTGGCGACCAGCGCTCGCGTGATCGGCATCAACAACCGTGACCTGCGGACGCTCGAGGTTGACCCCGAACGGGCAGCGCGCCTGCGGGAGCGCGTCCCCGAGGATCGGCTCGTGATCGCCGAGTCCGGGGTGCGAGACACGGCGATGATCCGAAGCTGGCGCGCCCTCGGCTTCGATGCGGCGCTCGTCGGCGAGACCCTCGTGCGGGCCTCGGATCCCGTGGCCGCGGCTCGATCATTCGTCGAGGCGGGCGCCCACCCGGTGGATCCGGTCGAGGCGGCACGTGCGCCGCTCGTGAAGATCTGCGGCATCACCGACGCCCAGGGCATCGAGGCGGCGATCCGCGCAGGGGCCGACGCGATCGGGCTCAACCTCGTCCCGGGTACGCCGCGGGCGCTCGAGCTCGCCGAGGCGATCGAGCTGGCACGTCTGGCCCGTGCGCTCGCCCCGCCTGCCACGAAGCCCCGCATCGTCGCCGTCACGGTCGATCGAAGTGCCGAGGAGCTGAACGAGATCGCCCGTGCGCTCGATGCCGACGCGATCCAGCTGAACGGCAATGAGCCGGTCGAGCTGGTCGGTCGGCTGGATCGATCCGCCCTCAAGGTCATCCACCTGCCGCCGGCTGGGGCGGACGACGCGCCGACGATCGCCGAGGTCGTCGATCGAGCCCGCGCCTACCTGCGCGCCGGCGCGGCGCAGATCTTCCTGGACACCTCGGGCGGGCCGCACCCAGGCGGGACCGGCGTCCGAGCGGATCCGGAGCTGGCCGCCGCGGTCGCGCGGGAAGTGCCTGTCGTGCTCGCCGGCGGACTCGATCCGGGATCGGTCGGGCCGGCCGTTCGCGCTGCCGCTGCGATCGCGGTCGACGTCGCGTCCGGCGTCGAAGCGCCCAGGACGCCTGGCGAGCGGCCGCGCAAGGATCCGCTGAAGGTCGCGCTGTTCGTGAAGCGTGCCCGCGCCGCGCGTCTCGACAATCCGCATGTCCCGGTGCGACCGACGCCCGTCGACCAGTCGCTGCTCGAGGCGGACGGCGCCGGTCGATGGGGGCTCGACCGCCAGTTCGGCGGGCGCTATGTGCCCGAGACCCTGATGGCCGCGCTCCAGGAGCTCGAGGCGGCGTACAACCAGCTCCGTTTCGACCCGCGCTTCTGGGCCGAGCTTCGAGAGCTTCTGGGCACCTTCGCGGGACGCCCGACGCCGCTGTATCGAGCGGATGGGCTCGCGGAGCGAGTCCTGGCGTCGGCCTCGGAGGCGGGAGGCGGCCCTCGAATCCCGAAGAGCCTCCGCCTGTACCTCAAACGCGAAGACCTGGCCCACACGGGCGCCCACAAGATCAACAACGCGCTCGGCCAGGCGTTGCTCACGCGCCGCCTCGGCAAGACGCGGGTCATCGCCGAGACCGGCGCCGGCCAGCACGGCGTGGCGACCGCGACCGCGTGCGCGCTGCTCGGGCTGCCGTGCGTCGTGTACATGGGTGCGGGGGACATCGAACGCCAGCAGCCCAACGTGCTGCGCATGCATGCGCTGGGCGCCGAGGTCCGGGCCGTGACCAGCGGCAGCGCCACGCTCAAGGACGCCATCAACGATGCGATGCGCGACTGGGTGACGAACGTCGAGACCACCCACTACGTGCTCGGCTCGGCGATGGGCCCGCACCCGTACCCAACGATCGTCCGCGACCTGCAGCGGCGGATCGGCGACGAGGCGGCGGTCCAGCTCTTCGAGGCCGAAGGCCGCCTGCCCGACCTCGCGCTGGCCTGCGTCGGCGGCGGCTCGAACGCGATCGGCCTGTTGAGCCGGTTCATCGGCGAGCCCTCGGTCCGGCTGGCCGTCGCGGAGGCGGCGGGGGATGGGATCCCCACGGGCCGGCACGCGGCGGCGCTCGCGGGAGGAACCCCGGGCATCCTCCACGGCGCCCGCTCGATGATGCTCCAGGACCGCGACGGCCAGGTGGTCGAGGCGATCTCGGCCTCGGCGGGACTCGACTACCCGGGCGTCGGCCCGCAGCTTTCCGCGCTGCATGCCGCCGGCCGGCTCGAGCTCGCCGCCGCGACCGATGACGATGCCTTCGCCGCGATGGCCCTCACCGCCGAGCGGGAGGGCATCCTGCCCGCGCTGGAGACGGCACACGCGATCTCGGCCCTGCCGCGGCTCCTTGCCGGCTCGGAGGGGAGCGGCGCGCCGTACCCGGCGGAGGCGCTCGTGCTCCTGGGCTTCTCCGGGCGCGGCGACAAGGACCTCGCGTCCTTCGGGAAGTGGCGCGAACGAGCCGGTCGAGCAGTGGAACCCGCGGCATGACCGCCGGACCCGATCGCATTCGTGCGGCCTTCGAGCGCGCGGCGGGGGAGGGTCGGACCGCCCTCATCCCGTACGTGGTCGCCGGGTACCCGGACCTGGAGGCGAGCTACGAGGCGGCGATCGCGTGCATCGATGCGGGCGCGGACGTCCTCGAGGTCGGTCTGCCGTACTCGGACCCGCTCGCCGACGGGGCGACGCTCCAGCGGGCATCGGCCACGGCGTTGAAGGCCGGCGCCACCTTCGACCGGTCGATCGAGCTCGTCCGCCGGATCGCGACCGCCCGACCGAACGTGCCGCTCGTGCCCATGTGCTACGCGAACCAGGTGATCGGCGGAGGGGACGGCCGGGACGCCGCGCGGCGGCTCGTCGACGCCGGCGCAAGCGGGATCATCGTCGCCGACCTCACGCCGGACGAGGGCGCACCGTTCGAGGCCGTCGCCCGCGGGGCCGGTCTCGCGGTGGTCTACCTCGTCGCCCCGACGACCCCGCCGGAGCGTCGCCGGTGGATCGCGAACCGCGCGTCCGGGTTCCTCTACTGCGTCTCCCTCGTCGGCGTGACGGGCGCGCGCACCAGCCTGCCGCCCCAGATCGCCCGCCTCGTCCGCGACGTCAAGGCGGGCTCGCCGATCCCGGTCGGCGTTGGGTTCGGCGTCAGCCGCCCGGCGCACGTGAAGGCCCTCGCGAAGGCCGGCGCCGACGGCGTGATCGTCGCCTCGGCGCTCGTCGACGCGCTGGGGCCGACCGGTCGCGACGTCGCGGCGTTGTCACGCCTCGTGCGCTCCCTTCGGGAGGCCGGCGCTACCCTCGCCGCGTGAGCCCGGAAGTCGAGCGCCTGGTCATCGCGCTCGAGTCGGCGCCGAAGAAGACCTTTGCCACCGCCCTCGACTGGCCCGGCTGGTCGCGCTCCGCGAAGACACCGGAGGCGGCCATCGAGTCGTTGCTCTCCTACGGACCGCGGTACGAACCGATCGCCCGGGCTGCGGGCTTGTACTTCCCTGCCGCCTTCGCCGCGGAGGTGGTCGAGCGGGCTGACGGTGGCTCCGGCACGGAGTTCGGTGTCCCGAGTCGAATCCATGAACCGGACAGGCGGCCGGCCGACGCGCGCGAGGGCAGGCGCCTGGCATCGCTTGCCGAATCGTCCTGGGCGTCCTTCGACCACGTCGCCGCCGGCGCTCCCGCCGAGCTCCGAAAGGGCCCGCGCGGCGGCGGCCGTGACCGGGACAGGATCGTGGCCCACGTGAACGAGTCGGACTGGTATTACGCCCGTGAGCTGGGCCTCAAGCTGCGACAGCCGGCCGTCGGAGATCGAGCGGCGATCGAATCGATGCGCAAGGAGATGCTCGGGGTCCTTCGTCGGCCCTCGGACGGGAGCCCGCTCGCAGGACGGAAGTGGACGCAGCGCTACGCCGCCCGTCGCATCGCCTGGCACGCCCTCGACCACGCGTGGGAGATCGAGGACCGGTCAGGGCCGGGCTGACGCGGGTTGTGACCTACCGACTCGTCTTCGACGTCGCCCAACGGATCCCGGAGATCGCGGTCGGCATCGCGGCGGCAATCCTGCTCCTCGGCGTGATCGCCGCCGGGCTGTGGGCTTTCGGTGACCTCATCCGGGGATGGCGGGTGATCGCGGTCGCGAGCATCACCGTGGCCGTCGTGCTGGCGATCCTCGAGCAGTCTCGCAGCGCGCTGTTTCCGCTCGGCTTCGCCGTGATCGGCGTGGGCGTCGACGCCTTCCGGGACCGGATCGAGGCGCTTGCGCAGTGGGACGTCCCCCGCGGGGCGCCCACCACGATGGTGTGCGTGTTCCTCCTCCTGTGGACGGCAGGTTCCGGCCTTGGCCGGTTCGGCGCCATCGACCTCGCCAATCAGCGCAATCGTGGTCAGGCCGACGTGCTGGAGGGCCAGGTAACGCAGTTCTCGGAGGTGGCGCTCAAGAGCGAGTGCTTCACGGTCAGTGACCGGCGTTTCTGCTACGCGGATTCAGTCGCTTCGCCTGGTTTCAGCCGCACCCGAGCCTATGGTGGGCCGATCAACCCGGGGCTCTCGGTGCGCGTCACGGCAATCGGGGACACCATCGTCCGGCTCGAGATCGCACAACCCTGAGCCGCTCGAGGCGCTGGAGACACCAATGCTCGCAGACCATCCGACGTACACGATCCTGCTGTCGAAGGACCTCGACGCGAGCCGCACGTTCTATCACGACGTGCTCGGCCTGGAGATCCTGCGCGAAGACCTCGGCGAGGGCGTCGAGGAGCGGATCGTGTTCAAGACCGCGAACGGCCGGCTGATCCTGTCGAAGAGCACGGTCGGCACGTCCGACACGCAGACGCAGATGGCCTGGGTCGTCCCGGACATCCGCGCGGCGATCGAGGACCTGCGGTCGCGGGGCGTCAGGATCGAGGAATACGTCGCGCCGGATCCGGTGACCGTCGATGGCGTCGCCGACCTTGGCTACTCGTGGGCCGCCTGGTTCATCGACCCGAGCAGGAACTGCCTCGCGATCGTGCAGCCGAAGGACTAGGCGTCAACGCACGAGGTCGAATGCGTCCTCGAGCAGCAGTCGCCTCGGCGCCGCCACGAGACCCACGGCGGCCGCCGCTTCACCGAAGAGCTCCTCCGGCGAGCGGCCGCCATCGAGCAGCGCTCCGATGGACGTGGCGCGGTCGGCCTTGCTGAGCTTCGACCCGTCGGGCCGGCGGATCAGCGGGTGGTGGGCGAAGGCGGGCGGCGTGTCGCGACCGAGCAATGCAGCCAACCGGATCTGGTCCGGCGTTGCGTCGGTCAGGTCCTCGCCCCGCACGACGAGGTCGACCCCGTGGCGCATGTCGTCGACGACCACGCAGAAGGCATAGGTCCAGTTGCCGTTGCGATCGCGGAGCAGCAGATCGCCGTCCGCGGACACCGGCCCCGACCTCGGACCGAGCAAGCGGTCTCTCCACGCCTCCGCGCCATCGCCCAGCGCGGCACGGATGGTCAGGTCCCGTCGGGGCTCCAGCCGCCGCATCAGGCAGCCGCCCGGACAGCCGGGGCCCGACCAGGGACGGCCATGCGTCTCCTGCCAGGACGCGAAGGTTGAACGGGAGCAGTCGCAGACGTAGACGTCGGTCGCGTTGCGGAGCTGATCCAGGGCTTCGGCGTAGACGGCGTCGTTGTCCGATTGCCGGTACGTCGATCGCCCGGCGCGCAGCTCGTCGGTCGTCGGCTCGTCGGCCGCCAGGCCAAGCCTGTCGAGGTCGTCGAGCAGCGCCGTTTCGTACTCAGGGCGACACCGTTGTCGATCGTGGTCCTCGATCCGGAGGAGCACGCGCCCGCCGAGTCGACGGGCGAAGCCCCAGACGTAGATGGCGTTGGCCAGGTGGCCGAGGTGGAGCCGGCCGGTCGGGGCCGGGGCGAAGCGAGTGGTCGCGCCGGGACTCGGCCTCACGCGCTGGGCGGCTCCGGCGGTTCGTCCTCGTCGCGCTCGAGCCGCTTGCGCTCGGCCGTTTCCAGGACCCGGGCGGACGCGATCAGGCGTCGGTAGACGGCCAGCAGGTCGACCTGCGCCATCGGACCCTCGTTCGCGATCGAAACGCGCAGCAGGACTTCCCGCTCCCGCTCGCGATCGCGGATCGCCCGCCTGCCGATGGCGGCCTTCTCGTGCGCGACCGCTCGCGCGAGCTCGGCCCGCACGTTGAGCAGGTCCACGATCCGCCGGTCGAGCTCGTCGATCTCGGCCCGGAGCCGGTTGAGCTCGGGACTCGTCGGTCGCCGCCGGCGCCCGCCTCGCGGTCCGCTCATGGCTTGCGCTGGAAGCGCTCCGCGAGCAGCTCGAGCGCTTCGCTGTAGCCGTGCACGCCGTGGCCCACGATCGACGCGATCGCGACGTCGGCCAGGAAGTTCACCTTGCGGAACGGCTCCCGCTTCGATGGATCCGTGAGGTGGACCTCCACGAACGGCTTGCCCACGCCGAGCAGCGCGTCACGGAGGGCGACGGAGGTGTGGGTCAGCCCGCCGGCGTTGACGATCGCCGCGTCGAAGTCCTTCTCGTGGATGCGGTCGATGAGGACGCCCTCGTGGTTCGACTGGAGGAAGAAGATCTCCATGTCCAGCTCGACCGCCCGGCGGCCGAGCGCAGCATGGATGTCATCGAGGGTCTGGGTGCCGTAGATCTCCGGCTCGCGGGTGCCGAGCAGGTTCAGGTTCGGGCCGTTCAGGATCAGGATCCGATTGCCGTGCCCGCGAGTCACGAGCGGGCAGCCGGGACAGGAGCTCCGGCGACGCGCGTCGAGGTGGACCGCCGGCCGGCGAGCACGTTCGCAGCGACTTCTTGCACGAGATCCTCCGGTACGTCCGCGTCGATCGCCCAGCCGTCGTCGGTGGGCAGGACCCAGCGCAGTGCGCCGGCGGCATGCTTCTTGTCGAGTCCCAGCGTATCGAGCACAGCCGCCAGGTCCACTGAAAGGGGCATGGTCCCGAGCTCGAGCTGATCGAGCAGCCGCTCGATCCGCGCGGCACGATCGGCCGGCGTCACCCCGCGCGCGACGCCGATCCGCGCTGCCGCTCGCAGGCCGTAGGCGACCGCCTCGCCATGGAGCAGCTCGCCAAACCCCGCGGCCGCCTCGATCGCATGCCCCAGCGAATGCCCGAGGTTGAGCGCGATTCGCCCCGCGCTCTCGTGCTCGTCGGCGAGGACGACCTCGACCTTGGCCCAGGCGGCTCGCTCCACCACCTCCGCGACGGCGCCGGACTCGCTGGCGGCCGCGTCCCCGGCGGCGATTGCCCGGCCGTCGGCCTCGAGCGTGGCGAACAGGCGCTCGTCGCCGAGGGTGGCCATCTTGAGGGCCTCGGCGAGGGCCGCGCGCCGCTGGCGGACGTCGAGCGAGGCCAGGACGCTGACGTCGATGACGATCGAAGCGGCCTGGTGGAAGGCGCCGACGAGGTTCTTGCCCTCGGGCAGGTCGACCCCGGTCTTGCCTCCGATCGATGCGTCGATCTGGGCGACCAGCGTCGTCGGCACGTGGATGAGCGGTACGCCCCGCAGCCAGGTGGCGGCGAGGAAGCCGGCCGCGTCGCCCAGGGCGCCACCGCCGATCGCAACGAGCGGCTCGCGCCGCTCGACGCGCAGCTGCGCCAGCGCTCGCGCGGCCTGCTCGATCACGGGCAGCCGCTTCGCGTCTTCGCCCTGGGGCAGCATCACCCGCTCGACCGGCAGTCCCGTCCGCGCCAGGTCCTCGGCCAGCCTCGCGCCGACCGCCGCCCACGCGCCCGGCTCGGACACGAGGATCGCCCGTCGCGCCTCGAGATCCCCGAGCGCCGTCGCGACCTCGGAGGCCAGCACGCCCTCGCCGATCACCAGCCGGCCGAGCCGCGTCTCCGCCCTGAGCAGGACCGTGCCGGCGCTCGCGGGCGTGCCCAGGAGCTCGTCGACCGCGCCGACGACAGTGCCGAGCTCGGCGACCCCGCCCACCCGGGTCCCGGCCGCATAGAACCGCCCCCGGCTCGCGACCAGCTCTCTGATCGCGCCCAGTGGGTCTCGCCCCGCCACCAGCGGGCGGACGTTCGGGCTGCGGCGCAACCGCTGGGCGACGACCTCGGGCCGAACGTCGAGCCAGGCGACACGGCGGCCGCGGAACAGCCGCCACCGGTTGCGGGGATCGACGATCGCGCCGCCCCCGGGCGCCACGACGCGGGTGAGGCGGTCGGAGTCGTCGGCACGGCCAAGCGCCTCGATCGCCGCGCGCTCGCGACGCCGGAATCCGGCCTCGCCCTCCGCTGCGAACACGTCCGGGATCCGCACCCCGGCCTCACGCTCGATCTGCTCGTCGAGGTCGACGAATGTCGCACCCCGCCGCGCGGCGACGCGCTTGCCCACGGCCGTCTTGCCGCTCCCGGGGAGCCCGACGACGACGAGCTCCATCAGTCGTCCCCGCCTGAGCCGGCGGTGCCGCCCTCCCCGGCCGCCCTGGCGGAGCCCGTTGTCGGCGTCGCTGCCCCGGTCGCTTCCATCGGCGCCGCGAGCCGCGCGCGCCAGCGGGCCATCGACTCGACGACCTCGGCCATCGAATCGCCGCCGGTCTTCTCGAGGGCGAAGCGGGCGAGCGTCAGCATGACCATCGCCTCGCCGACGATCCCGGCCGCCGGGACCACGCTGATGTCGCTGCGCTCGTAGTGCGCCTTCTCGACGGGCTCGCCGGTGAGGAGGTCCGCGGATGGCAGGGGACGGGCGAGGGTGGAGATCGGCTTGACCGCCCCGCGGACGACGATGGGCTCGCCGTTGGACACGCCGGCGGTGAGGCCGCCGGCGTTGTTCGAGCGGTGGATCCAGCGGCCGGCCTCGCCTCGGCCCTCGATCACGTCGTGGACCTGCGACCCGAAGCGGCGCGTCTGCTCGAAGCCGAGCCCGAGCTCGACGCCCTTGACGATGTTGATGCTCATGACCGCGGCCGCGAGGGCGGCGTCGAGGCGCCGGTCCCACTGGACGTAGCTGCCCAGCCCGATCGGCACGCCCGTGGCGACGACCTCGAACACGCCGCCGACGGTGTCGCCCTTCTCGCGCGCCTCGTCGATGCGGGCGATCATCGCCGCCTCGGCATCGGGATCCGGGCACCGCAACGCTGACGCGTCCGCTTCCTCGCGGGAGCGCGACGCGCGCGACGGGTTCACCGCGACACCGCCGACCTCGGCCGTGAACGACCAGACGTCGATGCCGAGCTCGCGCAGGAACGCGCGCGCGACGCCGCCCGCGGCCACCCGCGCGGCCGTCTCCCGCGCGGATGCCCGCTCGAGCACGTTGCGCACGTCGTCGTGGCCGTACTTGAGGGCACCCGCGAGATCGCCATGGCCGGGCCGGACCCTCGTCACGGGCGTCGATCGCTTGTCGCCGCCGGCGGCGGCCTCGGCGAGCGCCGCGGCCTGCTCGTCGGACAGCGGCTCGACCTGCATGACCTTCGTCCAGTTCTCCCAGTCGCGATTGGCGACGAGGAGCAGGATCGGCGAGCCGAGGGTTCGGCCGTGCCGAACGCCCGCGACGATCTCGGCGCGGTCATGCTCGATCTGCTGACGGGCGCCACGTCCGTAGCCGCGCTGGCGGCGGGCCAGGTCGACGAGGAGGTCGGCCTCGGTCAGCGAAAGGCCCGCCGGGACACCCTCGATCGTGACCCCGAGAGTTCGACCGTGGGACTCGCCGGCCGTCAGGAACCGGAACGGTTCGGTCATCGCGCCGGCGTCATCGAGGGGCCGGCCTCAGCCGGCCGTCGAGGCGGTCTCCGGCACCGCCTCGGCCGCGCCCTCACCGGTCGGTTCACCCTCGGCCGAACGCACGCCCTCTGCGCGCGCCTCGGCGAGCGCCTGGCTCATGACCTCGAGCGGCGCCTGCTGGCCCGTCCACAGGGCGAATGCGGCGGCGCCCTGGTGGAGGAGCATCGTCTCGCCGTCGTGCGCCTGCGCACCCGCCGCCTCGGCGTCACGGAGCAGCCGCGTCCGGTTGTAGATCAGGTCCAGCACGAGCAGGTCCGGCGTGATGACCTCGGCCGGGACCGGCGAGACATCGGACGCCAGGCCGATCGAGGTCGCGTTGACCAGCACCTTCGTCCTGGCCAGCTCGGACTCGATGATCGACTCGTGCCAGGGCATGGCCTTGAGGTCCATGTGCGCCGCGCTGCGCGAGAAGAACTTGACCAGGCCCTCGGCGCGATGCAGGTGGCGATTGAAGATGATCACCCGCTGGAACCCGGCCCGGATCAGGCCGTAGACCACGGCGCGAGCGCCGCCACCGGCGCCGAGGACCACCGCGGCCCGGGGCATCTTCTGGCGCCCGACGAGCTTGTCCAGCGCGGCCACGAAGCCCGGGACGTCGGTGTTGTGCCCGACGAGCCGCCGGCCCTCGCGCGTGAGCGTGTTGACGGCGCCGGTCTGCTGGGCCTCCTCGGTCAGCTTGTCGATCATGGGCACGACCCGCTCCTTGTGCGGGATCGTGACGTTCGCGCCCAGGAACTCGTCGCCGCGGACCTCGTGGATCGCGTCGGCCAGCGCGATCGGGGCGCGGTCCCAGAGCTCGTATCGGGCGTCGATCCCGACCGAGTCGAAGGCGGCCTGCTGCATCGCCCCGGACAGCGAGTGGGCGACCGGGTGACCGATGAGGACGACCCGCTTGGTCATGATCGGATCCTTTCGAGGTCGGCGAAGAAGGTCGGGAACGAGATGGCGACGCTGCTCGCATCGAGGACGCTCGTCGTTCCCTCCGCGACGAGAGCTGCGATCGCGAACGTGAGTGCGAGTCGGTGATCGTTGCGACTGTCGACGACCGAGCCTCGAAGCGGCGTTGGCCCGTCGATGACGAGGTCGTCTCCGTCGACGCTGATTCTCGCACCCAGTGCCGAGAGGCCGGTGACGATCCCGTCGATTCGGTCGGATTCCTTGTGGCGCAGCTCGCCCGGGCCGCGGATCACCGTTCTGCCCCGTGCCTGCGTCGCCGCGAGGCACAGGATCGGGATCTCGTCGATGGCCCTCGCGGTATCAGCAGGCATCAGCTGGATCGCCCTGAGGTCGGAGCTGCGCACGCGAAGATCGGCAACAGGCTCGCCCTCCCCCGCCGCGGAGCCCTCGCCGATCGGCCGCTCGTCGATCACGGCGCCCATCAGCGACAGGAAGTCGACAGCCGCGCGTCGCGTCGGATTCATCCCCACTCGCCGCACCACCAGGTCGGCATCCGCATGGATCGCTCCCGCGACGAGCCAGAATGCCGCTGCCGACGGGTCTCCCGGCACGCGCTCGTCGGCCGCGGCAACAGCTGCCGGCCCGTCGACCTGGACGACGGCACCGCCGTCGTCTGCTGCTGTCGCGCGGATGGGCACGCCCCGTGCCCTGAGCATTCGCTCGGTGTGATCTCGCGTGGCGACCGATTCGCGAAGCGTCGTGGTGCCGGTCGCCGCGAGGGCCGCGAGCAGGATCGCCGACTTCACCTGTGCCGAGGGCACAGGCGTCTGCCAATCGATCGGCTGGAGTCGCCGCCGGCCTGCCACGACGAGCGGCGGCCGGCCATCGCGCGCTCCCTCGACCCGCGCCCCCATCGCCGTCAACGGCTCGATGACCCGTGCCATCGGGCGCTGCCTGAGCGACGCATCGCCATCGAGGATGGCCTCGATCGGGTGGCTCGCGACGATGCCCGCGAACAGCCTGAGGCTCGTGCCCGAGTTGCCGCAGTCGAGGACGCCCGACGGGCGCCGCAGCCCAGCCCCGCCGGTCGCGGTGACCGTGTAGTTGACGTTCCCGGCCTCGCCCGACTCGCGCTCGACGCGGGCGCCCAGCGCCCTCGCGATCGCCGCGGTCGACCGCACGTCCGCACCGTCGCCGGCGTCTCGGATGCGAGATTCGCCATCGGCCAGGAGCGCGAACATCAGCGCCCGGTGGCTGATCGACTTGTCGCCGGGCAGCACGAGCTCGCCCTCGAGTCGAGCCGCGGGCGCGATCTCGGCCGCAGTTCCGGAGCCGGCCACCGTTCGGAGCATCCGCTCAGTGCCTCGACAGCTCGCCGCTGGCCACGCCGAGGGCGGCGTCGACCGGGGGCACGCCGTCGTGCAGGCCGCGCACCTGGTCGTGCACCGGCACCAGGTCGGCCATCAGCGCCGCGAAGGACGGGATGTCGAGCTGCTGTTCGGCATCGGACAGCGCCGAGTCGGGATCCGGATGGACCTCGACCATCACGCCATCCGCCCCGACTGCGACGCCACCGAGGGCGAGCGGCCTGACGAGCCAGCGCTTCCCGGTGGCGTGGCTCGGGTCGACGATGACCGGCAGGTGCGTCAGTGAGTGGAGGACGGGCACGGCCGCCAGGTCCATGGTGTTGCGCGTGTACGTCTCGAACGTGCGGATGCCCCGCTCGCACAGGATCACGTTCGGGTTTCCGGCAGCGACGATGTACTCGGCCGCCATGAGCAGCTCCTCGATGGTCGCGCCGAAGCCGCGCTTGACCATCACCGGGCGAGCGACGCGCCCGGCCGCGTTGAGCAGCGAGTAGTTCTGCATGTTCCGGGCGCCGATCTGAAGGATGTCGGCGTACTCCGCGACGATGTCGACCTGCTGCGGCTCCATCACCTCCGTGATCACCGGGATCCCGGTCTCCTCGCGCGCCTCGGCGAGGTAGCGCAGCGCCTCGATCCCGAGACCCTGGAACGCGTACGGCGAGGTTCGCGGCTTGAACGCGCCACCGCGGAGGACGGTCGCGCCGGCGGCCTTCACGCCACGTGCGGTCTCCAATAGCTGGTCGCGACTCTCGACCGAGCACGGGCCGGCCATCACCGTGAGCGACCCGTCGCCGATCGCGGCATCGAGGACGCGGACCACCGTGTCCTCGGGATGGAACTCCCGCGACGTGAGCTTGAACGGGCGCGAGATCGGCGTCACCCGCTCGACGCCCGGCAGCGCCCCGAGCTCGGCCATCAGCGCCTCTCGGCGGCCGGCCACCTCGCCGACGACGGCCAGGAGCGTGCCGTTCTCGCCCACGTGCTCATATGGCGTGAGGCCCTCCGCGAGGATGCGGCTCTTCACGCCGAGCATCTCGGCCTCGGTCGCACGCTGGTTCATCACCACGAACATCGGGCGGGCGGTCCTCGCAAGGGGAAACAAAAAAGCAGAGGTCTTGCCTCTGCCATCGCCCGACACGTCCTGCCCCCGGTCACGGACCGGGATCAAGTCATGCCGGGCTGCGGTACCAGAATGAAGTGGCCATCTCGGTGCGGGGACGTTAGGGCACGCCCGATCGGAAGTCAATCGAGGGCGGAGCGTCATTTCCGCCCCGGGCCACTCCCTTCCGGCTCGATCCAAATTCGACGCACTCGTCGCCCGGGGCGCTCCTGCGTGGCAGATCCTGGTCAGGGCAACGCCGCCACGACCCTGACTGCTCCACTGGCGGAGCAATCATGGGCTGAGCGCACCTGGGCGGCCGGCCAACGCCCCGACCTGGCTGGCTCGTCCGACGAATGGCTCGAGAGCGAGTCAGTCCGGATAAGCCGCGGGTGACCGTGCAGGCGCACGCTGCCCGGGTGGCCGGCCGCGAAAGCGTCTCGACACTCGGTTCCCGCAGGAGTCGGCTCCTTCGGTTGCGGCTCGCCGAGGAACTCTTATCGGCCCGCCTCGCTGGTGGCCTGAGCATTCGGGAGGTCGCGAGGAGCGTCGGCGTCAGCCCCGCGAGAATCGCGCGGGCAGAGCGGACCGATCCGAGCGCGCTCACCGTTGATCTCGCGGCCCGCATCGCGCCGGTCGTTGGCCTGCAGCTTGCGCTGACGCTGCATCCCAGGGGTGACCCGGTGCGTGACCGGGCGCATCTTGCTTTGCTCGCCCGCCTGCAGCGCCGACTGCACCCTGGGCTGAGGTGGCGCGTCGAAGTACCGATGCCGATCCATGGAGACCTTCGCAGTGGCGACGGCGTGATCGAAGGCGGGTTCGGCATGATCCTGGTCGAAGCGGAGACGCGTCTCGCCGATATCCAGCTCGTCGAGCGCAAGGCAGCGTTGAAGCAGCGCGACCTCGGCGCGGACCGCCTGATCCTCCTTGTCGCCGACACACCTGGCAATCGAAGGGTCGTCCAGCTCCATCCAGAGGTCCGCCAGCGCCTTCCAGTGACGGCTCGGGCGTGCCTGGGAGCGCTGTCACTCGGGGAGGATCCAGGAGGCGACTGCCTCGTCATGCTCTGACCGGAGCCTCCGCAATCCTGTGCTAGCCTCTGGCCGCCGCGGACGGAGAGGTCGCATAGAGGCCTAGTGCGACGGTTTGCTAAACCGTTAAGTGGGGTAACCTGCTTCGAGGGTTCGAATCCCTCCCTCTCCGCCAGATACCCGAAGCGGGGTTCCTCGCCGGCATCACGCGCGCCCGTAGCTCAGCGGATAGAGCGTCAGGTTGCGGACCTGAAGGTCGTGGGTTCGAGTCCCGCCGGGCGCGCCAATTCCTTCGCTGGCACCGGCGCTGCGCCTCTCAGGTGCGCCGCGTCAGGACAACGACGTTGCCGTCGATAGCAACCGAAACGATCCGGTTCATCGCGTCGACGTCGAGGCTGCGAGCCGCCCGTTTCAGCGTTACGAACCCACCGTGACCGAATGTGGCATCCATCGCACCCGACGTCGTCACCAGAGCCAGGACTGCCTTGACGTGGCCGTCGTCCAGCCACGAGACGATGCTGACGATCGGTCGCCCGGACGTGTCGAGATCCATTGCCCACAGGGACGAGCGTCCGCCGAACGGTGAGAACGTCGCGATGCCGTCGCCGGAGAATGCGGCATTCGGGATCCCGCCGGCGCCGAGGCTGAAGATCGCCGCGGCGGCCAGAGGCTAGCACAGGATTGCGGAGGCTCCGGTCAGAGCATGACGAGGCAGTCGCCTCCTGGATCCTCCCCGAGTGACAGCGCTCCCAGGCACGCCCGAGCGGTCACTGGAAGGCGCTGGCGGACCTCTGGATGG
>DATJGH010000130.1:0-7766 GCA_035495215.1 Patescibacteria group bacterium | reverse complement strand
CAACAACATCGACAGCTGCAACCGCACCTGACACGCGCCATCTGTCGCCGGTCTGGCGACCGTGTTCGGCGCTGGTGGCGGAACCAGCTCATATCGCGAGGCTGAAGAGACCGATCTGATCGTGCTCTGGGGCTCGAACGCCCGGGAGACGCATCCGATCTTCTTCCACCACCTCCTGCGCGGCGTCAGGAATGGCGCCCGGCTGTACGCGGTCGACCCGCGCCGGACGAGCTCGGCCGAGTGGGCCGACGTCTGGCTCGGGCTCGACGTCGGGTCGGACATCGCGCTCGCCAACGCCGTCGGGCGCGAGATCATCCACGCGGGCCTCGCCAACCGCGAGTTCATCGACCGCGCCACGTCCGACTTCGAGGCCTACCGCGCCAAGGTCGAGAGCTACACGCTCGAGTACGCCGAGCGCGAGACCGGCGTGCCGGCCGCGGCGATCCGCGAGCTCGCCCACTCGTTCGCGACTGCCGACAAGGCGATGATCTGCTGGACGCTGGGCATCACCGAGCACCACAACGCGGTCGACAACGTGCTCGCGCTGATCAATCTCGCCCTGCTCACCGGGCATGTCGGCAGGTACGGCAGCGGCCTGAACCCGCTGCGCGGCCAGAACAACGTCCAGGGGGGCGGCGACATGGGCGCGCTGCCCGATCGGCTGCCCGGCTTCCAGTACGTCGAGAACGACGCACTCCGGCAGCGCTGCGAGCTGATCTGGGGCTGCGATCCGCTGCCGGCGAGGCGCGGCTGGCACCTGTCCGGGATGTTCGAGGCCATGGACCGGGGTGAGCTCCACGCGCTGTACGTGATCGGCGAGAACCCGATGCAGTCCGAGGCGGACCGGCACCTCACGGAGCGACGCCTCCGCAGCCTCGATTTCATTGCGGTGCAGGACATCTTCCTCACCGCGACCGCGCAGATCGCGGACGTCGTGCTGCCCGCGGCCGCCGCGTGGGCCGAGGCCGAGGGGACCGTCACGAACTCCGAGCGACGGGTGCAGCGGGTGCGCAAGGCGCTCGACCCGCCGGGCGAGGCCCGCGACGACCTGTGGATCATCTACGAGCTCGCCCGGCGGATGGGCCACGACTGGGGCGAGGCCTCGGCCCAGAAGACGTGGGACGAGGTACGCCAGATCTCGCCGGTCCATCGGGGCATGACCTACCCGCGCCTCGAGGCGCTCGGCGGCATCCAGTGGCCGTGCTGGGACGAGACCCACCCCGGCGAGCTGTTCCTGCACTCGCGGCTGTGGGAGGACCCAGTGCCCGGCCTGCGGGCACCGTTCGTGGCCGTTGACCATGACCCGCCGGTCGACAGGCTGACCGAGGACTTCCCGATCCGGCTCACGACCGGCCGGCGCCTCGACTCCTACAACACCGGCGTGCAGTCGGGCGGGTACACGTCTCCCCTGCGCCGGGGCGAATCCCTGGATATCTCCCCCGAGGATGCCGAGCGCTACTCGCTTTCCGACGGGGAGCGAGTGCGCGTGATCTCGCGACGTGGCCAGGTGGAGGTCCCCGTCCGGATCGACACCGGACTGCGACCCGGCCTGACCTTCATGACCCTGCACTTCCAGGACGACGTCGCCACGAACATCCTGACGATCGACGCGACGGACCCGAAGTCGGGCACGGCCGAGTTCAAAGCGACCGCGATCCGCATCGAGAAGCTCGAGGCGCCCGTCCCCGCCTGAGCCGCGGCGCCGAGTTGGGGCGGAACGGCTCTACCCGCCGCGGCTGCGCCAAGCCAGGATCACGATCGGAGGTACACCATGCTCAAGCGCTTGTTCGTGTTCGGCGCGGCCGTCGCGTCGGCCGGGGCGGCATTCGGGTTCGTGAAGGCGCGAGCCCAGTTCCGGACCTGGGGCATCGATCCCGAGGAGGCTGCCAAGCCGCTCCCGGGCGATGAGATCGTCGCCGACGCCGAGGCCGTCGATACGCGCGGGATCGACATCGCCGCGCCGCCCAAGGACGTCTGGCCGTGGCTCGTGCAGATGGGCTACGGGCGTGCCGGCTGGTACAGCTATGACGAGCTCGACATGGATCATCCGAGCGCGGATCGAATCGTGCCCGAGCTCCAGCACCTCGCGATCGGCGACCTGCTGCCGACCCATCCGGGCGGCGGTTTCGAGGTCAGAATCCTCGAGCCGAAGAAGGCGCTGGTCGTGTATGCGGATCGCGCCCTCGTCCAGTCGCAGGCTGCCGAGGCCAAGGCCGCCGGCGAGTCGCTCAAGGACGCGTCGACGAACGTTCGCGCGACCGGTGCCTACCTGGACACGGCCATGCGTGGCGACTTCCAGGCCAGCTGGGCATTCGTCCTCGAGCCGCGCCCGGAGGGCCACACGCGCCTGATCGAGCGGTTCCGGGGCCACATGGACGTGCCGGACGAGGGGCCGACCTTCGCGCCCGCGCTCGCGGGACGCGCGCTCCTGTTCGGCCTGTTCGTGATGGTTCGGCGCCAGATGCAGGGCATCCGCGATCGAGTCGAGGGCCGGCCGATCAGCCATTCCCCGTGGCGAATGCTCAAGGCCGACATCCGGGGCCGGGCCATGGAGGCGAAGGCCACCGCGCTGCACGGAGCCGCCTCTCCCGCCTCGGCCTGATCGCGAAACGGCCGCGACCCCGGAGGGCCGCGGCCGTGTTCGCCGGGGGCGAAGTGTTCGCTAGTTGCGGTTCAGCTGGGCGACGGAGAGGGCGACCACGCGCCCGAGGAGTGAGTCGCTGTCGAGCGAATCCGGGTCGGATGCCGCGTACACGCCGCTGACGTCGAACGAGAACGTGCCGTACACGACCGGCCCCGCCTTCGACAGGTCGATGAAGGCGGTCGCCGTGCCGGCGCCCTCGGTCAGGGACTCGGTGGTCGTGCCCAGCACCCGGCCGGAGGCGTCCTTGACCGTGACCGTGTAGCTGGTCCCGTTGATTCCGACGACGGCGAGCGAGGGGTGCGACAGGGTGATCTTGAGGAACCCGGTGCCGAGGGCAACCGGGGCGGTGTACGTGTGCGCGTCCGTGCCCATGAAGGTTGCGGGCGGCGGCGCGTACTGCCACATGTCGGAGCGGCTGACGGCGAAGCCGTCGGCGCCGAGGACGCGGGCATCGGCTCGTGACTGGGCCTTCGGCAGGTCCTTGGCCCACGTCTTCGAGCGGACCAGGTTGACCGCGGCGTTCAGGTCGACGTAGCCGTAGCCGACCTCCCAGAACGGCAGCGCCGAGCCGTCAGCAGCCTTGACGGGCGTGGCCGTGGCCTGGAGGGCGCTGAAGACCTGGCCGGGCGTGAGGTTCGGGTTGGCCTGGAGCAGGACGGCGGCGGCGCCCGCGATGTGGGGCGAGGCCATGCTCGTCCCGTCGGCCGTGGCGTTATCGTAGTTCGGCGGGGGGCACGGCCCGATGACGGTACCGGCCGTGTCGCACGTCGACGAAATCGCCACGCCGGGCGCGGTCACGTCCGGGTGGTACACGCCGATCCGGTCCCCGGTCCAGGCCGTGTGGCCACCGCCACCGATCTGGCCGGGCTGCGAGTTATCGAAGACGAGGCCGTTCGACGAGAAGTCGCCGCGGTGGTGGTCGAGCGTGCCTGCCGCGACCGAGATCACCCACGGTGCCTCGGAGAATGGATTGAGGCTCATCTCGGCGTCCTCGTAGCCGCTGTTGCCGGCGGCGAACACGACCGTCACGCCGAGGTCGCTCACGGCCTTCGTGACGACCGCGACGGGATCGCGCGGGTCGAACTGGCGGAACGAGTTGCCCCACGAGTTGTTGACGACCTTGATGCCCCACAGGTCGGGCTGGTCGAGCATGTGGTCATACGCGGTGACGACGGCGGTCGTGAACAGGACCTCGCCGATCGAGTAGCAGACGAGGTTCGCGTCCGGGGCGACGCCGTCGCGGCCGCCCGACGGATCGGTCGTGCTGTCGGCGGCGATGATCCCGGCCACGTGCGTGCCGTGTCCGCCGCCGAGGTCCGAGTTCTGGTACGGGCCGACCTCGTGCGTGACGACGATCGTGTTGCTCTGATCGGGCGGCAGGTTCGCGTACTCGGCGCTGACCAGCTGCACGTTGTGGACCACATGGTCAGCCAGGTCCGGGTGGCTGGCGTCGCAGCCGGAGTCGACGACGGCCACCGTCACGCCCTTGCCGGTGAACCCGGCGGCGCGCGGGAGGGCGGCGCCCATCGCGTCGGATGAGGCCGTGTCGAGCAGCTGGATCGGGTCGTCGGGGTAGACGTCCTCGGCGGCGCCGCTGGTCACGGCCGCCTCCATCGCCGCCACGGGACCGGCGACGAGCGCCAGGGGAACGTGGCGCATCGGCTGGACGACGAGCCCGAGCGCCTTGAGCGCGGCCACCTGGGCACTCGTCGGCACGGCACCGAGCTCGGCGATGCCGCGCACCGACGCCGAGGGCCCGTAGGCGGCGAGGATCTGGCCAAGGCCGGTCGGCACGTCGAGCGTGACGGCGGTCGTGGTGAGCGCGCCCGAAAGGGCGAGGCTGAGGGCCAGGCCCGCGGCACTCGCGACCCGGGTCAGGCGGGCGCGGTGCTGCTTCGGCGACATCGGATGCATCGGTCTCCTCCGTGGCTGGATCGGTCCGGCCCTGTTCCGGCCCGGTCCTCGTGTTGGCGACACCTCAGTCAGTGGTGTCATGCCTTCGTGCGCGGCATCCTAGCACCCCGTTGAGTGGTGTCAATATCGCAACTGCATTGCAGTCGGGGCTCGGGTCGGAGCTGGGCAGCGCCGTACACTCGGGTCGATGGACCTGCACGTCATCGGCCCGCTGGCCTCGCCGGCGGAGCGAGCAGCGGTCGACGGGGTCCTCGGGCCGCCCGACAGTGGCTGGCGCGGCGGCGGGCGGGACCCGCTGACGGAGGGGCACGTCGCGCGCGGCGGGCACGAGGCGCGCAGCCGACGGGACCTGCTCCTGCCGGCGCTTCACGCGCTGCAGGACCGGGTGGGGCAGATCACGCAGCCGGGCCTGAACTACGTCTGTCGGCGCCTCTCGGTCCCACCCGCCGAGGCGTATGGCGTGGCCACCTTCTATGCGCTCTTCGCGACCGGGCCGCGGCCGCCGGCCATCGCCCACGTCTGCGACGACATTGCCTGCCGCCTCGCGGGAGCGGAGGCGACCTGCGCCGACCTGGAGCGCAGCCTCGGGCCGGCGGGGTCGCCGGGGCGCGACGGGAGGATCGGCTGGCTGCGGAGCCCCTGCCTCGGGGTGTGCGAGCGGGCTCCGGCGGCCATGTTCACGATTGCCGGCGAGACGTCCGTTCGCGCCACCGCGGCGCCGATCGACGCGGCCGGGATCGTCGCCCGGCTGGAGGCCACCGTGGCAGTGGCGTCGCCAGCCACCAACGGCTCCGCAGGGGAAAGCGGCGTGATGGACGGCATTCGCGCCTCGGCCCGCGCGTCCGTGCCCCAGATGGGCGAGCCGCAGCTCCAGCTCCTGCGCCGGGTGGGCATGGTCGACCCGACCTCGCTCGACGACTACCTGGCGCATCGTGGCTACGTCGCCCTGCGGCAGGCACTCGAGATGGGCCCCGACGCCGTGATCCAGGAGGTCACCGACTCTCGCCTGGTCGGCCGTGGCGGCGCCGCCTTCCCCACCGGGCGCAAGTGGTCGGCCGTGGCGAGCCAGCCGGCGCAGCCGCACTACGTCGTGTGCAACGCCGATGAGTCCGAACCGGGGACGTTCAAGGACCGGGTGCTGCTGGAGCTCGATCCGTTCGCCGTGGTCGAGTCGATGACGATCGAGGGCTTCGCCACCGCCGCGACGAAGGGCTACCTCTACATCCGGGGCGAGTACCCCCTCGCCGAATCGCGCATCCGTGGCGCGGTGGAGGGCGCCCGGGCGGCCGGGTATCTCGGGCCGTCCGTCGCCGGCTCCGACTTCGCCTTCGACATCGAGGTCCGGCGTGGCGCCGGTGCCTACATCTGCGGCGAGGAGACCGCGCTCTTCGAGTCCATCGAGGGCAAGCGCGGCGAGCCGCGCAACAAGCCACCGTTTCCGGTCGAGTTCGGGCTGTTCGGCAAGCCCACCGCGGTCAACAACGTCGAGACGCTCGCGAACGTGCTGGCCATCCTCGAGGACGGACCGGGTGGTGGTGCCCGGTTCGCGGAGGTCGGCACCGAGGGCTCCACCGGCCCGAAGCTGTTCTGCCTGTCGGGCAACGTCGGGCGACCGGGCCTGTACGAGGTGCCGTTCGGGACGACGCTCGGCCAGCTGCTGGCGCTCGGCGAGGGGGTTCCGGAGGGGCACCGGATCCGGGCGATCCTCCTGGGCGGCGCCGCGGGCGTGTTCGTCGGGCCGGACGTGCTGGACACCCCGCTGACGTTCGAGGGCACGCGCGCGATCGGCGCGACGCTCGGCTCGGGCGTCGTCATGGTCTTCGACGAGCGCGCCGACCTCGTCGGCACGCTCCGCCGGATCGCCGCGTTCTTCCGCGACGAGTCGTGCGGGCAGTGCGTGCCCTGCCGGGTCGGGACGGTTCGCCAGGAGGAGCTGCTCGCCCGCCTCGCCGACGGCGTCGGCGTCAGGTCGCGCGCCGACGAGCTCCAGCTGCTCGCCGACATCGGCCAGGCGATGCGCGATGCCTCGATCTGCGGCCTGGGCCAGACCGCCTCGTCGGCGATCGAGTCGGCACTGCGGCAGCCCGAGCTGGTGGCGCTGTGAAGGTCCCGGTGGCCCGGTGACGACCGAGGACATGCGCGGCCGGCACACGGACGTCGACGTCACGGAGCCGTTCGGCCATCCGCAGAGCGAGGCCCCGCCGCCGGGCGTCGTGTTCACCACGCCGCCGGCGCGGGCGTCGCGCATTCCCGAAGCGCCGGCCGCCGCGCTGCCGAAGCGGGTCACGCTCCAGATCGACGGCGTCGAGGTCGCCGTCCCGGCGGGCTCGACCATCCTCGAGGCGTGCCGCGCCCAGGGCCTCGACATCCCGACCCTGTGCTACCTCGAGAACCTCACGCCGGTGAACGTCTGCCGGGTGTGCGTGGTCGAGGTCAAGGGCTCCCGGGTGCTGGCGCCGGCCTGCTCCCGCCGCGTCGAGGAGGGCATGGAGGTCCAGACCGAGTCCGAGCGGGTCAGGCTCTCGCGCAAGGTGGTGCTGGAGTTCCTCGGTTCGTCCGTGGACGTGTCGCTCGCCGGGCCTCAGGTGCCGAATGGCGACGCGGCGCGCTATCGCGAGCGCTATGCCGCCGATCCCGCGCGATTCGGCACGCCGACGGAGCCCGCTGCCGCCGACGAGCGCGACGCCCGGGGGGCAGGGCACCACCACTCCCCGACCGGCGAGCTCGCCGCCCACGCCGAGACCGTGGCCCAGCCCGTCAAGGTCGACAACGAGCTCTACGTGCGTGACTACTCGAAGTGCATCCTCTGCTACAAGTGCGTCGAGGCGTGCGGCGACGACGCCCAGAACACCTTCGCGATCGCGGTCGCCGGGCGTGGCTTCGACGCCCGGATCTCCACCGAGTGGAACGTCGGCCTGCCCGATTCCGCCTGCGTCTACTGCGGCAACTGCATCGGCGTCTGCCCGACCGGCGCCCTGATGTTCAAGTCCGAGCACGACATGCGCGCGGCCGGCACCTGGGATGAGGCGGCCCAGACCACGACCCAGACGATCTGTCCGTACTGCGGGGTCGGCTGCGCGCTCGACCTGCACGTGCAGGACAACCGGATCGTCAAGGTCACCTCGCCGATGGACAGCTCGGTCACCGACGGCCACCTGTGCATCAAGGGCCGTTTCGGCTTCGAGTTCACCAACTCGCCCCGCGCCGC
>DATJGH010000129.1:0-4284 GCA_035495215.1 Patescibacteria group bacterium | reverse complement strand
CTGGCTGGTGTTCAAGGAGCTGCGCGTCGGCTTGATCATCGGCGTCGTCATGGCCGTCGTGGCGTTCGGCCGCGGCTTCACGCTCGGCGTGGGCAACGACATCAGCCTCGTCGTCGCCGTCACGATCCTGGCGATCTGCATCTGGTCCGCGATGGTCGCGGCTGCCCTGCCGCTGATCCTGCGGCGGCTCGGGGTCGACCCGGCCGTCGTGTCGGCACCGCTCATTGCCACGCTCGTCGACGGCACGGGGCTCGTCATCTACTTCGAGATCGCGAAGTTCGTGCTCAATCTGCCGCACTGACCCCGTCGCGGCGGTCCGACCTCGCCGAACCTAGAGCCAGCCGCGCCGCCGGAAGACGAGCCACAGGCCCACGCTGACGAGGCCCATCAGGGCAATCGAGAAGGGATAGCCGAGGTCCCAGCCGAGCTCCGGCATGTTGGTGAAGTTCATGCCGTAGACGGCCGCGATGAGCGTCGGCGCGAAGATGATCGCGGCCCATGAGGAGATGCGCTTCACCTCCTCGTTCTGGGCGATGCTCGCCTCCGTCAGCCGCTTGACCTCCTCGTTCTGGGCCTGGTTCACGAGCGTCGCGTTGACGACGAGGATGTCCGACAGGCTCTGACGGAAGCCGGCCACCCGCTCCGTGACCGTCGTCGCGTGGTCGGCGACGTCGCGCAGGTAGCGCTGCAGCTCCGTGTTGGTGCCGTATTTCTCGAACCCGGCGACCAGCGCCTCGAGCATGCCGTGCAATGGCCGCGTCGAACGCTGGAACTCGATGACCTCACCGGACAGCTCGTAGATACGCCGCGAAACGCGCGGGTCGCCGCGGAAGACCTCGGCCTCGATCTCGTCGATGTCCTTGTCCAGCCCGGCGACGACCGGCGCGAAGCCGTCGACGACGCTGTCGAGGATCGCGTACAGCACGGCCTCCGGCCCGAGGGCAAGCAGCTCCGGGCTGGTCTCCATCCGATGCCGGACGACCGCGAGGTCCGGCGTGCGGCTGTGCCGCACGGTCAGGACGAAGTCCGGGCCGATGAACACATGGATCTCGCCGAACTCGACCTCCTCGTCCTTGTCGAGGTAGGTTGCGGCGCGGAGGACGACGAACAGCGTGTCGCCGTAGCGCTCGATCTTCGGCCGCTGGTGGGCGACGATCGCGTCCTCGACCGCGAGCTCGTGCAGCCCGAACTCCTCGGCGACCGGCCGGAACTGGGCGTCGGTGGGCCGGAACAGCCCGATCCAGAGCATCCCGTTCCTGGTCGCCCGGAGCTGGCTCGCGGCATCGGCGACGGTCGTCGGCGAGGCCACCCGCCGGCCGCCGACGTACAGGCCGGCATCGACCATGCTTTCCTCGACCGGCGCGGCGACATCCTCGGGCCGGGCCTCCATCGAGACCTCCGGCGCCTCCGACGGGTGCTCGGTCGGGAGGGCGCGGGCGCCCGACGGGCGGCGGCTGGGCAGCAGGAACCGGGGGCGACGGTCGGCCACGGCGACAGGCTAGGCCTTCCCGGCTGGCCGCGGCGACGCGTCAGGTGCTCGCCGGCTCGACGAGGAAGTAGGTCCCGACGGCGCGGATGTGCCGTCGCGCGAGGCGGTACACGATGTTGCCCGGAAAGACGTGCTGGCCCGTGGCCAGGATCGCGCGATCGCGGAGCTCGCCCGCGGGCAGGCGCGTCGCCCGGATCGTTATCGTCGGGAGTCCGTGGAAGACGAGGTCGGCGGTGACAGCGGCCTCGAGATTGCGGGTCCAGCCGACATCACCGTTCGGATGGCCAAGGAACCACCGGCCGTCGTCCCGAAGGAGCCCGAGCAGCACGCTCCGGATGCGGCCGGAGCGCCGGCCGGCCACGCGGAGCTCGACGACATTGCCCAGCCCGAACGAGCGCCACCACGGGCGGACCATCGGATCGAGCAGGCGGATCAGCCGGTACTGCAGCGGCAGGTAGCGCTGCCAGAATCGGGACGCGCGCGGCGCTGGAAGCGTCACCCGGTCAAGATAGAGGGCAATGACCTCCCCCGGCGCCCTCGCCCTGGCGACGCGCGGCCTGCGCAAGAGCTACGGCTCCCGGCTCGCGCTCGACGGCCTCGACCTGTCGGTCCCGAGCGGCGTGGTGTACGGCTTCCTCGGCCCGAACGGCGCGGGCAAGACGACGACCATGCGCCTGCTGACCGGCCTGCTCCATCCGGACGCGGGCTCGATCGAGCTGCTCGGCCGGCCGTTCACGCGCGGGGACCGGCAGCGACTGTTCGAGGTCGGCGCGCTCGTGGAGTCGCCGTCGTTCTACCCGTACCTGTCCGGCCGCGCGAACCTCCACGCGCTCGCGGCCGCCGGCGCGGGCGTGCCGAAGGGCCGCATCGAGGCGCTCCTCGAGCTGGTGGGCCTGCGCGAACGAGCACGAGACAAGGTCTCCGGCTACTCGCTCGGCATGAAGCAGCGGCTCGGCATCGCCGGGGCGCTGCTCAGTGACCCCAGGCTCCTGCTCCTCGACGAGCCCGCGAACGGCCTCGACCCGGCCGGCATCGTCGCGATGCGCGAGACGCTGCGCCGGCTCGCGGCCTCGGGCAAGACGGTGTTCGTCTCGAGCCACCTGCTGGCCGAGGTGCAGGTCCTGGCCGACGTCGTCGGCATCATCGCGCGCGGCCGGCTCGTCCGCGAGGGGCCGCTCGAGTCGCTCCTCTCCGACCAGGGGGTCGTGCGCGTCCGGGTGCGGCGGGAAGAGGCGGAGGCCGCGCGGCGCGCGCTCGCGGGCGTGGCTCTGGTTGACCTGGCCGCGGCGGCGCCGACGCCGACCGACGGTGCCGCGGACCAGTGGCTCACGATCCACGTGGAGCCGGGCCGGGCCGCCGATGTGAACCGGACGCTCGCCGCCGCCGGGATCTATGCGTCCGGGCTCGAGTCCGGGACTGACCTCGAGCTGCTCTTCCTCGAGCTCACCGGGGGCGAGGCCTCGTCCGAGGGCAGGATGCAGGGCATCGGCACGCCGGTCGCCGGGGAGCCGCCGGCGTGAGGGTCTGGGCAAGCGGCCTGCGCAAGCTCGTCGGCCGCCCGGCGTCGTTCGTGTCGGTCGGCCTGCTCGTCGGCCTGCTCGGGCTGATCGTGATCGCCTCGGCGACCATCGCCCAGCGCGACGAGTCAGCCGCCTCGGCTCGACGGGCACTGGCGATGGTCACGTTCCCGGGCGCGTACGACCTCATCCTGTCGTTCATGCTCGGCCTGGGTGGCCTCGTCGCCGTGATCTACGGCGCCGCGATCGCGGGCTCGGAGTGGAGCTGGGGCACGCTCAAGAACGCGGTCGCGCGCGGCGAGAGCCGAACCCGGTACATGCTCGGCACCTTCGCCGCGATCGCCGTGATGATCGCCGTGGGCCTGGCGATCACCTTCGTCCTCGGGGTCGTGATCGCGCTTCTCGGCGCCCAGCTGGCCGGGGTGTCGACGAGCGGGCTCACGGACGAGGACACCCTCGCGCGCCTGCCGGCTCTCGCCGCGCGGGGCTGGTTCTCCGTGGTGGAACAGGCGGCGCTCGGGTTCGCGATCGCGACCCTGGCACGGAGCCAGCTCGCCGGCATCGGCGCGGGCATCGCCTTCTACTTCGGCGAGGGGTTCGCCTCGATCTTCCTGCCCGACATCGTCAAGTACATGCCGTTCGCCGTGGCGCGCGCTGCCGTCGACACGGGCGGCGGGGGCTTCGAGGGCGGTGGCAACGGGCTCACGGACGCGCTCGCGCCCGACACGGCACTGCTGCTCGTCGCGGCCTGGCTGGTCGGCTCGCTCATCATCGCGATCGGGTTCACCGAGCGCGCCGAGATCACCGGGTAGGAGGATCGGAGCATGGCCGACGATCGAGGCGCATCCGCCGGGCCGGATCGCAACAGCTGCCTGCGCTGCGGTGCGCAGCTCGACAGCCTCGGGATCGAGGAGTTCCGCGTCGGGGGCACGACCGGCGGCTGGAAGCTGCTGTTCGGCGAGTGGGCCGAGCTCGGGGAAGACAAGCTCAAGCTCGAGGTTCGAGCCTGCACGACGTGCCGCACGGTTGACCTGCGCGTGCCGGAGGCGTACCCGGACGACGCTGCGATCTAGTCAGGCGGAAAAAGTTCGGAGCGGCTCCCGAAGGAGCCGCTCCGATGCTGTCCCGGTGAAGGTCTCCGCCGAAACGGATGCTTCTGCCACGCGTCAAGGGCATCTATCACGTCGGCTGCACCGACTACCCTGACCCAACCTACCCATGACCTTGCCGCTGGGGCAGCGGACCCTGCGCGAACGCAGTGCACTTCGTAGTCTAGTT
>DATJGH010000128.1:0-8279 GCA_035495215.1 Patescibacteria group bacterium | reverse complement strand
TGAGCGTTACCAGCTCACCTGGCGCGTAGTCGGCCTTGTCGCTCGAGATGGTGGGCGACGCGGCAGGCGCAGGGTCGGGCGTCGCAGTCGGATCCGGAGCGGGATCAGGGACAGTCGGTGGAGCGGTCGGGTCGCTCGAGGGCGGGTTTGAGGGTTGTTCCGTCGGTGCAGGCGGATCCGTTGGTGTCGGCTCGTCCGCGAACACGAGCGCGGGCATGATGAGCATTGAGAGGAGCAGGAACGCCTGCACGGCGGCGAGCAGCCGCAGCGTGAAACGAGCGGGCACGGTCGATATTCCCCCAGCGACCCTGATGCCTCTGCGCGTCCGACCGGGAAGATGGATGAGAGATAACGAGATGATTGCGACGGCCGGTGAACGCGTTTCAGCGATATTGAATTGGGGGCGGATAGTACTGCCGTCCCACCGGGATGTAAGTACGAATGCTGACGCTCTGGTGCCTCACCGCACCATCGGTTCCCGACCGCTCCTTACCTGAGCACACCAGAGGTCACTGAGCCACATCACCCGGATGGCGGTTGAACCGACCGCCACGCCAGCGGGTGCGCGGAAAGCGCTGCGCTACTTCAGCTTGAACAGCGCCGAGAGCGACGAGCCGTCGATGGTCCGGACGGTCACGAGCCAGCACGTGCCGGGCAGGTTCGGCGAGTCCCAGCGGACCGTGAGGTGGCCGCCGGAGGCATCGACGTTCGCTTGGTCCTTCTTCTTGGGCGGCGGCGAGCCGCTGGGCGCGCTCGTCCCGCAGATCACCTGGAGCTGATCGACTCCGGCGAGGACGTCCGCCGTGTCCAGCTTCGTCGAACCCGCGAGCACATCGAACCGGAGCTGGGCCGTGTTGCCGGCCTTCAGGGCGTTGACCGCGTCCATCTCGATCGGCTTGTTGAAGCCGACGAGCGTCCACGACACGACCGAGTAGGTCAGCGTCGCGCCTGCGGCGTTGCCGGCAACGTCAGCGGCCGATGCGGTCAGCACATGCACGCCGATAGCTGTCGAGTAGCCGACGACGCCGCACGAGGCCAACCCCGAACCAGTGTCGGTCGCGGTGCAGCCGGTCGGACCCTCCGGAACGAAGAGATAGGCGTACGACCCACCGTCGACCAGGCCGCCGCCGACGAACGAAACCGCTGAGGGCGCCGTCAGGTCGACGTTGACGCCCGAGACGCCTGCCGTGCCGACATTGCCGGCGGTATCGACCGCCGTGCCGGTCGCGCTCTGCCCCGCCCCTTCCCCGAACGTCGATGGCGCCGAGCAGCTGACAACGCCGGAGGTCGTATCCCCGCAGGTCCAGGTCACGGTCGGGGCGCCGGTCGATGCGTTCCACCAGCCGGTCCCCGCGGCAGCGGGCGACAGGGCGCCCGAGATCGACGGCACCGTCTGGTCGACGTCAAATGACGCACCGGACGTCGCGCTGTTGCCGGCGGCATCGGTCGCCGTACAGCTCACCGCGTGCGATCCGTCGCCGAGCACGAACGAGTCGCCACCAGCCGCCAGGGACCCGACGGAGACACCGTTGTCCGTGCATTCCAGCGTGACCACGCCGACCAGGTCGCCATCAGAGACGTCAACGGCCAGACCGGGCACGCCGTCGTTCGAGGCCGCGTTGTACCAGCCGGTCCCGGCGGCCTTCTCCGAGGTGGTGACCACGACGGACGGCGAGGTCGTGTCCCGGACCTCGACCGTGAACGAGCCGGTGGTCGTCGCGCCGCCCGCGTCCGTCACCGAGCAGCTGACCGTCGTGTCACCAACCGCGAACGTGGAGCCGGAAGAAGGCGTGCACGAGGGCGTCGGGTCGGGGTCGTCCTCGGCGTCGGTGGCCGACACGACGTAGTTGACCGATGCGCCTGCGGGCGACGTCGCCTCGGCGACGACCGTCCCGCCCGGAAGCACGAGCGACGGAGGCGTGTTCGACGGCGCGACCGTGATCACGTCGAGATCCGAGCTCGTGTTGTAGTAGCCGTTACCCACGTACGTGGTGCGCATGCGGAAGCTGCCACCGGCGGTCGGCGGCGTGAGCGTCGGCGAGCCGGAGACCACGCCGCCGGGCGTCAGCGACGCTGCGACGGGCCCGACGACCAGGGTCGTGTTCGTCGAGTCGTAGAGGGCAAAGCTGACCATCGACGCGCCGGCGAGGTTGGCGTCGGGCGTGATGATCCCCGTCCCGGGCGACAGGCCGCGGTCGAAGTCGACGACCGACCCGCCGAGCGAGAGCGCGTCGCCGCCCAGCCCGGAGGTCGAGCCGGTGTACGTCGTCGTCGTGTCCTCGGTCGTGATCGTCAGGCCGGACAACGAGATGAGCTCGCCTGCCGAGATCGTCGTCGTCAATCGGAGGTCATACACACCGGGTGGGATCGTCACCGTCCCCGCGCGCCCCGCACGCCAGACGACCTGGAACGGGACGGAGCATGCCGTGACACAGCCGGCGGGGTTCGAGGTGAACACGAGCGAGGTGGCGACGCTGGCCACGTTGGTGAACGCGGGTCCACCGGACGGCCGCAGCGAGAAGGTCGCGGTCTGGCTGGTCGAGGTCGTCGGGCAGTCCGAGACGACGTCGTTGACGCAGGTGTACGTGCCGCGGAAGGTCACGAGGTCGCTGTACTGGACGGTCGATACCGACGGGGCGCCAAGGGTGAACCCGAGCGTCACGGCCGCCACGCTGGCCGGTCCGACGACGGCGGCCGCGAGCATCGCCATCAGGGCGGTGGTGACCAACCGCACGCGACTGCGACTGCGCATCTGCCTTCACGCTCCCGGATCGATCGAGCGAACTGGGGTGGACGGCTCGATTTCGCGCGTTTGTTCGAGGAGGTCCTATCCCACGAACGTACGCAGCAGTCCTCTGCACGCACGCACCGGTCCCGTGCACCGGCGCACCGGGGTCGGGGGCCGAGTCGGCGAGCCCGGCGCGGTAAGCGCGGTCTCAGCGGCGGGGGCGGCGGGGCGTCAGCGGCGACGACGAGGCGGTCGCGTGCCCTGCCGGCGGCGGATGTTCGGCGTGACGGTTCGGTCCCACGTCGGACGGTCGAGCCACTGCGCTTGCCAGCCCGCGCTGTCCTCATGCTCGTCGCGGATGCCCGGCAGCCAGTCGGAGGCCGTGCCCTCGGTCGGGCCTTCGTCGCCTGGATCGGCACCCGCCGGCAGCACCGTGACCGAGGCAACCTCGAGGACCGAGCTGGGAGCGTCGGGGTCGCGGTCCTCGGGCGCCTCCGCTCCTCCGCCGCCAGCCACGCCCGCGCCCACGCCAACGGCTTGGCGCGCCCGCGACGCCGACGCGGGACGCCCGGAGCGCGCCGGGGTTCGCTGGGCGGCGAGCTCCGCGGCCCGGGCGATGATCGCCGACTGGTCCTGATCGAGAACGCGCAGCCGGATCTGCTGGATCTCGTCGCGCAGCGCGGCCGCTCGTTCGAACTCGAGTTCCTTCGCGGCGCCGCGCATCTCGGCCTCCATCCGCGCGACGAGCTCCTCGACCTTCTTGGTGTCCAGCTCCATGAGGCGGGCGTCGCGCGCCTCGCGCTCCGAGGTGTACATGACCGTGCCCTCGGCGACGGTGCGAAGCTGGTCGTTCAGGTCGCGGATGCCCTTGATGATCGTCTGCGGGACGATGCCTCGCTCGAGGTTGTAGGCCTCCTGGACCGCGCGCCGACGGTCCGTCTCGTCGATCGCGGCCCGCATCGAATCGGTGATGCGGTCGGCGTACATCACCACCTCGCCGCCGATGTTGCGCGCCGCCCGCCCGATCATCTGGATCAGCGACCACGCCGACCGCAGGAAGCCCTCCTTGTCGGCGTCGAGGATCGCGACGAGCGTGACCTCCGGCAGGTCGATGCCCTCGCGCAGCAGGTTGATGCCCACGACGACGTCGAACACGCCGAGGCGCAGGTCGCGCAGGATCGCCACCCGCTCGAGGGTGTCCACCTCGGAGTGCAGGTACTGGACCTTGACCCCCAGCTCGCGGAGGTAGTCGGTCAGGTCCTCGGCCATCCGCTTGGTGAGCGTCGTGACGATTGCCCGCTCACCGCGATCGACCCGGACCTTGACCTCCTCGAGCAGGTCGTCGATCTGGCCCTCGGTCGGGCGCACGCTGATCGGCGGGTCGACGATGCCGGTCGGCCGGACCAGCTGCTCGGCGATGCGTTGCGCCTTCTCGAGCTCGTACGGCCCGGGCGTTGCCGACATGTAGATCACCTGGCCGACGGTCTTCTCGAACTCCTCGAACGTCAGCGGCCGGTTGTCGAGCGCCGACGGGAGCCGGAACCCGAAGTCGACCAGGATCTCCTTGCGCGTGCGGTCGTTCTTGTACATGCCGACGGTCTGCGGAATCGTCATGTGCGACTCGTCGACGACGAGCAGCCAATCGGCCGGGAAGTAGTCGAGGAGGGTCCACGGCCGCGAACCCGCCTCGCGTCGCGACAGGTGGCGCGAGTAGTTCTCGACGCCGGAGCAGAAGCCGAGCTCGCGCAGCATCTCGAGGTCGAACGTCGTGCGCTGCCGGAGCCGCGCCGCCTCCAGCTCGCGACCCTCCGCCTCGAGCTGCCCGACGCGCTCCTCCATCTCAGCCTCGATGTCGACGATCGCGGCGCGGAGCTTGTCGTTCGGCGTCACGTAGTGCGTCGCCGGGTAAACGTTGACGTCCCTGCGCTCGGCCAGCAGCTCGCCGGTCAGCGGGTCGACCTCGGTGATGCGCTCGACCTCGTCGCCGAAGAACTCCACCCGGACGATCGTCTCCTCCGACGCCGGCCGGAACTCGAGGGTGTCCCCGCGCACGCGGAAGCGCGCGCGCGCGAGGTCCGCGTCGTTGCGCTGGTACTGGAGGTCCACCAGCTGGCGGAGCACCGAGTCGCGCCGGTACGAACCGCCCTGGCGGAGCTTGAGGACCGTCGCGCCGTAGTCCACCGGCGCACCGATGCCGTAGATGCAGCTCACGCTCGCAACGACGATCACGTCGCGCCGCTCGAAGAGTGAGTGCGTCGCCGCGTGGCGCAGCCGGTCGATCTCGTCGTTCCGGGACGAGTCCTTCTCGATGTACGTGTCCGTTCGAGGCAGGTACGCCTCGGGCTGGTAGTAGTCGAAGTAGCTGACGAAGTACTCGACCGCGTTGTCCGGGAAGAAGTCGCGGAACTCCGCATACAGCTGCGCGGCCAGGGTCTTGTTGTGTGCGAGGACGAGCGTCGGCCGCCTGGCGGCCTCGATGACCTTGGCGATCGTCAGGGTCTTGCCCGTCCCCGTGGCGCCCAGCAGGACCTGGTGGTTGAGGCCTTTCTGGAGCCCGTCGGTCAGCCGTTCGATGGCCTGGGGCTGGTCGCCGGTGGGCTCGAAGGGCGCAACGAAGCGGAAGTCGGGCACCGGCAAATGGTACCACCCGCCGATCGAAATCGAACGGGCGTTCGTGCCTGCGAGGCACGGCGGCCAGCCCGATCGACCGGACGGTTGGCGGTGCGTCTTGGTACCACGCGCCCATATCGACCCCGGTACCCACATCGGGAGACTGCCCGAGCCACCTGACCCGTGGCCGACCGGGCGGCGCTGCCCGCGAGCCGGCCGTATCCCGCACCCGTCGCAGTCCGGGAGGCACGTTCGAACCTCGATGGAGATGGAATACAAGGACACGAACCGTCGAGGCAAGTTCGTGATCATCGTGGGCGTCGTCCTGGCGGTCGTCGCCGGCGGCGCGGCGTTCTACCTGATCCAGCAGGCCCAGCAGACCGCGGGCCAGGGCGAGGCGACGCTGGTCGACGTCGTGGTCGCGGCGCAGAACATCCCCGCTCGCACGCCGATCCAGCCGGGCGCCGTCGAGAAGAAGAAGGTGCCGCTCGACGAGTCGACCCAGGTCGGCATCATCACCGACCCGACGTTGCTCACCGGCAAGGTCCTCGCGATCTCCGTCGCGATGGGCCAGCCCATCTACTCGAACATGCTCGCCGATTCCACGGGCAAGTCCGGCTTCTCGATCCTGGAGCCCAACGAGACGGTCGCGCCGGATTCGGAGGCGTGGCGCGCGATCTCGATCACGATCCCCGACGAGCGAGCGGTCGCCGGCCTGCTCACCCCCGGCCAGACGATCGACATCTTCATGACCGCGACGATGGGCGCGCCGGTCGATGCCGAGCCCGCCGGCCTGTACTACTCCGACATGGTCACGAAGATCACCTACCAGGACGTCGTGATCCTCGGTCGCGCGGGCACGCAGTACATCATCAAGGCGTCGCTCGCGGTCGCGGAGGAGATCAACCACCTGCTTGCCACCGGCACGGTCCAGTTCAGCGCCGCTCTCCGGCCCGACCAGGACGTGCGCTACGTCGACGTGAGCAAGCTCGGCGCGACCACGAACCGGATCCTGCAGAAGTACGGCCTGCCGTTCCCGCAGGTCTACCCGGCGCCCGGCGCCACGATCAAGCCGCAGGCCCCGGTTGCCACGCCGACGCCCCCACCGACGCCCGCGCCCGCAGCGTCAGGCTCGCCCGCGCCGTAGCCCCGCGCCCTATCTCGCCAGGCCCTGCCCTCGCGCAAGCTCATTCCCATCTTGGCGCCGGTGTGCGCTGGGAGAACGATCGGGACGCATTCGGCGGGTTCGTGGCGCTCCGCAGGTCGAACCTCGTTGTACCGTTCACCTGCAGCACCAAACCGACAGGTTTCCCCGGGCCGCAGGGCTCGGACTGACCGTCCGTGGGTAGTTGCGTCAAGAACCCCGTCTCGGTTGTTCTCGTAGCGCACATCCGAGCTCGCCACCACTCGATGACCGCCAGGTAAGTCCTTCGCGCGAGCATGCCGGCGATGGCCTCGACGGATCGCGCCTTTGACCGCGGCACGCGCGCGGGATTCGGGCATCTCGCTGCCGCGGCCGCAGAACTTCGGGAACAGCGGCGATCACTCGGACTGAGCCAGGAGCACGTCGCGGCGGCCGCCCGCCTGTCGCGCTCTCGCTATTCCCGAATGGAGACCGGCTCCATCCGAAGCTTGACAATCCTGGAGCTCGATCGACTCGCCGCGGTGCTCGGGCTCGAGGCCGCAGTTCGGCTCTATCCCGGCGGGGTACCCGTGCGTGATGCGGCCCACGCCGGCAAGCTCCGCGACCTCCTGCGCCTTGCCGCGCCGCCACTGACCTACAGGATCGAGGTTCCGCTGCCCGCGACAGCAGGCTCGCACCGCGACGGTTGGGAGCGTCACCGAGGGGAGCGCCGCGCGTGGGACGCCGTGCTCGTCGGTCATCAGAAGCGAACGGCGATCGAATTGGAGATGCGGCTCCGCGACGTGCAGGCGATGCGCAGACGCGTCGACCTGAAGCGGCGAGATGACCCGACCGAGCGGTTTCTCCTCCTGATGGCCGATACCCGGAACAACCGAAACGTGCTACGGGAATTCGCCCCGCTCTTCGAGGACCTGCCGCGAGTGCGACCCAGCGTCGTCCGTGCGGCACTCGCAGCCGGCACGCACCCGCCGACTGGGTCCCTGCTCGTCTAGACGGGACTTCCGAGTGCGGCGTACCAGGCTGCCTCGACGACCTGCCTCGCGCCACCGGGCGAGCCGCTCGTGTCGATGATGCGCGTGGCCGCCGGGGCGAGCCGCTCGACGAGGCCTGACTGCGCCGCGATCCTCGCCTCCGCGTCGGCCTGGTCCGTGCCGCGGCCCAGGAGCCGCGCGACCTGGTCCTCGGCGTCGCAGGTCACCAGCCACACCTCATCGCAGAGGGTCGCGAGGCCGCCCTCGACCAGCTTGATCGCCTCGACGACCACCCCAGGTACGCCCACCGCTGCCGCCAGGTCCATGCGCTCGAGGATCACCGGCCGCACCGCCGGGTGCACGATCGCCTCGAGACGGGCGAGCGCGGCTGGGTCGCGGAACACGATCCTGCCGAGCGCAGCCCGGTCGAGCGAGCCGTCGGCGCGCAGGAGGCCCGCCCCGAACGCGGCCGCAATCGCCGCCGTCGCACCGGTGCCGGGCGCGGTCACCTCGCGGGCCACGTCGTCGGCATCGATCACCTCGGCGCCGAGCTCCGCGAGCCACGCGGCGACGGTCGACTTGCCGCAGCCGATCGGCCCGGTCAGGCCAATTCGGAGGGTTTGGCCGCCGCGTTCGCTCACGGCGCCCGTTCCTCCAGGGCCAGCCACGCGTCCTCGGCGGTCCCGAGCGCGGTCTCGACGTCCGCCAGCTCGCTGGACACGCGGCGCAGCTCGATGAAGTTGGCCCGCACCGCCGGCCGCGACAGCTCGAGCTCGAGGTGGTTCTTGCGGAGCCCGAGGCGGGTCAGCTCGGCGTCGATCGCCTC
>DATJGH010000127.1:0-17061 GCA_035495215.1 Patescibacteria group bacterium | reverse complement strand
CGATATGCGAGCCAGTCCACGGCCAGGCTGGTGAGGACGATCGTCGCGACGAGGACGATCCCGTTCGTGATCGACAGGTAATTCGCAGCCATCGCGTTCTGCGCCGCGTCGGAGATGAGCACGAAGACGAGCAGATCGCTGGTGGTCACGGCCGATCCCCGGTTGCGCAGCACCACGCGCAGCAGTAAGAAGATCGAGAGGTACATGACGATCCCGCGGGCGATCGTCTCGAGGATGCTGACGTCCGGCGTGAACGCCGAACCGATGTCGAAGCCCAGGATGACCACGAGCCGCCTCCTTTTGCGGGCAGACTAGCCCGCAGAGGAGGCTCGAAACGGTCAGTCGATCTCGATCGTCTCCCGGCCCAGGTCGGCACGGGCGCGTGAGTCGGCGTCCTCGATGCGCCGGATCCAGAAGTCGACGATCGAGCGCAGCCCGAGGAGCTGCTCGCGGCCGGCGTTGCGGAAGTGCTGGCTCGCCTCGGGCGGCATGACCCGATCCATCATCTTGCGGCTGCGCTCGCGGATCCCCGGCCCGCCTTCGAGCCGGGCGAGGCGCGCCTCGAGCTCGGCGATCCGCACCTCGGCGGCAGCCTCCGGCATCCCGGGCGACGCCGGGCCTGACCCGCGCCGTGCCGTGCTGCCGCGGCGCGCTCGAGCGCCAACGTCGATCGATCCGCTCATCGTCGGGTTCCTCCAGGCGCGACCTTCGCTCGTTTCGAAGCCTTCGTCGGTCCCCCATCGGGGCGCGTTCCAAACCGAATTCGCAGGATGCCGTCGTCCATCTTCGCACTTGTCGTCGGCGCGTCGACGAGGGCGCGCGGCAGCACGATGGTGCGCCGCAACCCATCGACCTGCAGGAGCAGCTCGTCGCCGTCGCGCGACAGCTGCACGCCGTCGCGCGACGTGAACGGCAGCGCGACCTCGAGCACGTGCCCGTCCTCCTCGGCGCGGACCCGGTACGGCCTTCCTCGATAGAAGAAGTCGGTCGGGTCGTCCTTGCCGAACAGCGCCTGCCCGATCTCTGCCAGCCGCTCGAGCCCGATCATCTCCCGATCGAACTGGGGCACGACGCGCACCGGCACCGGGGCGTACTGGGCCATCACCTCGGGCAGGTAGGCCTGCTGCGTCGCCCGGAGGCCGGCGAACGAGCCGTCGCTGTCCTTGCCCGAGGGCAGCACCCGGTTGCACACGACCAGGTCCGCCGGATAGCCGAACAGGTGGAAGTAGGTGAACGAGCGCTGCGCCTCGACGATCGAGAGCTTCTCCAGGGCGAGCGCGATGCGCACGGACGAGGTCTCCGGGTCGGCGAGCAGCCGATGGACCTTGTCGAGCCGGTTCAGGAGCCGCTCCGCTGCCGCGAACACCTCGTCGCGCGGCATCGGCACGCCGATCATCCGCTCGAGCATGGGTCGACCGATCCGGCTCACCCGGCGCCCGATCGGCGCGATGCGCTCGATCCACCAGCGGCTCGCCTCCGGCAGCGACAGCAGGCGCAGCGTCTCGCCGGTGGGCGCGGCGTCGACCACGATCACGTCGTATTCGCCCGACTCGACGTGATCGGCGATCCACAGCAGGTTGCCGAGCTCGTCCATGCCCGGGAGGACGGTCATCTCCTCGGCGAGGACCTCGTCGAGACCCCGCCAGCTGAAGAGCTCGGCCATGTAGCGCTGGATGGTCGACCAGTAGCGCGCGATGTTGTGGTAGACGTCCGGCTCCTGGCCCCACAGGTTCGGCGCGATCTGGGTCGGCTCGGCGCCGAGCGGCAGGTCGAACGCATCGGCGAGGCTGTGGGCGATGTCGGTCGAGAGCACCATCGTCCGGTAGCCGCGCTGCGCGCTCAGCAGTGCCGTGGCCGCGGCGATGCTCGTCTTGCCGACGCCGCCCTTGCCGGTGTACAGGACGATCCGGGTCATGTCCGGTCCATGATGTCGCGATGTCGCCCAACGAGCGCAGCGCCGGCGCGTCCGACTACGAGCTGCTCGACGCCGGTGTCGGCCGAAGGCTCGAGCGCTTCGGCAATCGGGTGGTCGATCGGCCCGCGCCGACGGCCTCGGAGTTCCGGCTGGCAACGCCGCTCTGGACCGCTGCCGACCTGCGCTTCGACCCGGGCGGCGGCTGGGCCGGGCCGCTGGAGCCATGGACGGTCGAGGTCGATGGCCTCGTCATGGAGCTGCGACCAACGGCATCCGGCGGCGTTGGCCTGTACCCGGAGCACCTCGCGAACCTCGCCTGGATTGCGGCGCAGGTGGCGTCCCGCGAGCGGCCCGCCGTCCTGAACCTGTTCGCGCACACGGGCCTCGCGACGCTCGCCGCGGCGCGAGCCGGCGCGGCGGTCGTGCACGTCGATGCGGCCCGCGGCGCCGTGGCCTGGGCGCGGCGCAACTCTGAGCACTCCGGGCTGGCCGATCGGCCGACCCGCTGGCTGGTCGACGACGCGATGGCATTCGTCGCGCGCGAGGCTCGACGCGGTCGTCGCTATGACGGGATCGTGCTCGACCCGCCCAGCTTCGGGCGGGCGAAGCAGGGTCGACGGGGCCGGGCGTGGCGCCTCGAGGACGACCTGCCGGCGCTGCTCGCGGCCTGCTCGGACGTCGCAGCGAGCGACGCGTGGGTGCTGCTCACGGCCCACACCGAAGACCTCGACGGCACGCGGCTCGAGGACATGCTGGTGGATGCATTCCCGGGCCCACGGAGCCGACTCGCGACGGCGTCGCTCGGGCTCCAGGCGACCTCCGGTGCCCGTCTGGCCCTCGGCTGGGCCGTGCGCCTCGCCCAGTAGCGAACCGACAACGTCCCGAGGCGCCAAGATTCCGCAGTGACCGTCATCGACAGCGCCTCCAATCCGCGGATCAAGGCCGCGCTCCGCCTGCGGGAGCGGCGCGAGCGCGAAGCGACGGGCCTGACCCTGGTCGATGGCGGCCGGGAGGCGCTGCGGGCCATGGAGGCCGGCGCGGTGGTGGAGTCGGCATTCGTCTGTCCGCCGCGCATCGCCACGAACGAGGCCAAGCGGGTGGCCGAGAAGCTGAGCCAGAGCTTCGGGCCGTTCGGGGCGGCCATCGAGTACGCCGAGGTCGGCGAGCGGGCGTTCGAGCGACTGGCCTACGGCGACCGGGCAGACGGCGTGATCCTGGTCGTCCACTCGCCGCGCGCCGAGCTCGCGGACCTCCAGCTGCCCACCGAGCCCCTCGTCGTCGTGACCGAGGACGTGGAGAAGCCGGGCAACGTCGGCGCGATCATCCGCTCCGCCGATGCGGTGGGCGCGGATGCCGTCATCGCCGTCGGCGGGACCGACCTGTTCAACCCGAACGTGATCCGGGCGAGCGTCGGCACGGTCTTCAGCATGCCGGTGGCGGCCGCAACGGCGAACGACACGGCTGCCTGGCTCCGCGACAGGAACGTCCGGATCGTGGCCTCGATCGTCGATGCCGCGCGGCTGCACGTCGAGGCCGATCTCCGCGGGCCGCTGGCGATCGTCCTCGGCAGCGAGGCAACCGGACTGTCCGAGGCCTGGCGAACGCCGGACGTCGAGGCCGTGCGCCTGCCGATGGCCGGGGTCGCCGACAGCCTCAACGTCTCGACCGCCGCGGCGGTGCTGCTGTACGAAGCCTGGCGGCAGCGTCACGCCGCCGTCGCGAAGCCCGCTCCACAATCGGCCTGAGGGAGGCCCGTGGAGGAGTTCGAGTTCGTCATCATCGGCGCCGGCCCGGCCGGCGAATCGGCCGCGTTCGAGGCGCGCCACCGCGGCGCGAGCGTCGCGATCGTCGACCGGCGCTGGGTCGGCGGCAGCTGTCCGCACATCGGCTGCATCCCCTCGAAGTCGTTGCTCAACTCGGCGGATCGGCACCGCACCAACGCGGCCACGTGGTCCTGGCGCCAGGCCTCCGAGCGCCGCGACTGGATGATCAACCGTGCGCCTGCTGCGCCGGAACCCGATGACAAGGCGCATGTCGAGCCGCTGGAGGCGGCCGGCGCGGTGGTGTACAGGGGCGAGGCGCGGATCGCGGACCGGGGTGTCGTCGAGGTCCAGCACGACGGCGTGACCCACCGACTGCGTACCCGCCACGTGGTCGTGGCGGTGGGCTCGTTCTCGAGGGTGCCGCCGATCCCGGGGCTCGAGGCAATCAAGGTCTGGACCAATCGCGAGGCGACCCTCGCCCGCGAGCTGCCAAAGTCCCTCCTGGTCGTGGGCGGCGGCCCGACGGGGTGTGAGCTGGCCCAGGTCTATGCCCGCTTCGGCGTGCCGACGACCATCGTCCAATCCGGCGCGCGGCTCATGCCGACCGATCATCCACGCAACTCGCAGGTCGTGGCCGAGGCGCTGCGCGAAGACGGTGTCGACGTCCGGCTCAAGGTCCGGGCGATCAGGGCGCGCGCGGGCGCGGGACGAGCCGGCGCCCACCTCATCGAGCTCTCGGACGGCTCCACCGCCGAGGGCCACGCGATCCTGCTCGCGGTCGGCCGGGACTTCCCGATCGACGATCTCGGGCTGGAGTGCTACGGCGTGGACACCAGCGGGCGCACGCCGTTCCCGCGCGATGGCCGGCTCCGCCTCGCCGACGGGCTGTGGGTCATCGGCGACCCTGCCGGGCCGGAGCTGCACACCCACCAGGCCCATTACCAGGGCGAGGTCGCCGTCCGGATGGCCCTCGGCGACCCGATCCAGCCGGACTACCGGGCACTCCCGCGCGCCTCCTACACGGATCCCGAGGCCGCGTTCGTCGGGGTGAGTGTCGAGCAGGCCCAGGGCGAGGGCATCGACGCGCTCGAGTTCGTGGCCGACTTCGCGTCCTCGGCGCGGGGCTTCGGGGTCCAGGCCAAACGTGGCCACGTGACGATCGTGGTCGATCGCGGCTCGCGCACGCTCATCGGCGCGGCGATGGCCTGCCCGGACGCGTCCGCGGCGATCCACGAGTGCGTGCTCGCGATCAAGGCGCGCACCCCGATCGAGGTGCTCGCGGACACGATCCACGCCTTTCCCTCGACGTCGCGCATCCTCAACGGCCTGTTCGCGGACGCCCGGCGAGCACTCGGCTAGCCCCCCGAGCCGGTCGGCACGCCGGTCGCCCTCGCCCCTGTTCAACGCCCTGCGTCACTGCACCAGATCGTCGAGGCAGCAGTCCAGGGCCAGGCCGCGGCGCCGCGCGCTCGTTGGACCGAGCGTGGCGCACTTCCCCGGGTCTGCCAGATTGCAGCGCACCGCACGGTTTGGCCGGATCCAGCAGCAATTTCGTGGCCGAAGACTCGTGGGACCGATATCTGGCAGGAAAGGCCCGGCCATCCCGCCGCGACCTATCGCTCGAAGGCCACCGCGCCGCCGACGAGCACGAGTCGCGGACGGATTCGACCAAAGTCGGCGCCGCGCAGGAGCTCGTCGTCCGGCATGGACGGCAGGACGATGAGGTCGGCGAGCGAGCCCGGGACGAGCCTCCCGCCGAGCGGCTCGCGCACCGTCTGCCACGGGCCGACGGTCGACGCCCGCAGCGCCTCCTCGAGCGAGATGGCTTCGTCGGCCCCGAACGCCTGGGCGTCCGCCCCCCAGGTCGGGTCGCGGCGCAGCACCGCGAGGGCGATGCCCGGCCAGGGGTCGAGCGGCTCGAGCGGCGCGTCCTGGCCCAGGGCGAGAGTCGCGCCCGCATCGAGCAGGCTTCGCCACGTGTACCCCGCCGACTCGGCCCGGTCACCCCAGTCACGCCGCGCACCCGGCGCGTCCTCGCGCAGGTGGATCGGCTGGATCGACGCGGCGACGCCCAGTCGGCCGAACCGCTCGCGGTCGTCGGGGTGGCACAGCTGGACATGCTCCAGCCGGGGCATGAAGCTCGCCGACCTGGCTGTCGGGCCGAGGACGTCCAGCCCGAGCCGGACCGCCGCGTCGCCGATGCTGTGGATGGTCGTGGCGATGCCCGCGGCCGCAGCCGTGTTCGTGCGCTCGGCCAGGAACTCCGGCGGGTTCGTCAACAGGCCGCGGTCGGTGCTGCCTTCGCGCGGCTCGAGGAGCGCCGCGGTCCGCGACCCGAGCGTCCCGTCGGCGAACAGCTTCAGCCAGCCGAACGCGAGCCAGCTCGGATCCGCCGAACCGATGCGCGACCCGCTCCGAAGTCCCCGTTCGAGCGCGTTCTCGAGCCCGTCGGCACGCACGCCGGCGTGGACGCGGACCGGCAGCTCGCCGGCATCGGCAAGCGAGGCGTACACGTCGAGCGCGCCGTTCGAGATGTCCGGGAACAGCGTCCCCAGCTCGTGCGTGCCCACGACGCCGAGCTCGAGGCACGACCGCCCGATCGAGCGGATCGCCCGGCGGAGCATCTCCGGCGTCGGTGGCGGCGCCTTGCCCAGCACCACCTCCGACGCCTTCTCGAACATGATTCCGTCGGGCCGTCCCTCGGCGTCACGGCGGTAGATGCCCCCGGGCGGGTCGGGTGAGCCGGCGTCGATGCCGGCGGCGGCGAGGGCCGCCGGGCTCGCCCACAGCGCGTGGAGATCGAACGAGCGCAGCGCGACGTGCCGGCCAGGCGCAACGCGCTCGAGCATGTCGGCGTGCGGCCAGACGCCCCAGCGCCGCTGGTCCCAGCCCGAGCCGAGGATCCAGCCGGGCGCCGGGATCCGTGCCGCGGCGTCCGCGACCAGCTCGAGTGCGTCGTCGAGGGTCGGTGCCGCGAAGACGTCGATCGACTCGGCGGCGATCGCCGAGTCGACCAGGTGGATGTGGGCATCGGTGAAGCCAGGCAGGGCGACCTCGCCCGGTCCGAGCTCGATCCGGCGTGTGCGTGGGCCCGCGGCGCCCTCGACGTCGGAGCGTCGACCTGCCGCGACGACCATCCCGCCGGCGATGGCGATCGCCTCGACCCACGCGTAGCCGGCCTCGCCGGCGAACGTCGCGATCCGACCGGTGATCAGCGTGTCCAGCGTCAGCGCTCCAGGGCGATCTCGCCGTCGACGATGACGAGCCGGGGTCGCACGGTGGCGAACGCGGCGGCTCGCTCTGCCCCCTCGCGCGGTGCCGCGGGGAGGACGATCAGGTCGGCGCGCGAGCCGGGCACCAGGCGGCCGCCGAGCGGGTCGCGAACGAACGTCGCCGGCCCGACGGTCGCCGCCCGCAGGGTCTGCTCGAGGGTGAGGGTCTCGTCCGGTCCGTACGGCGGCGCGTCGGCGCCCCACGATGGGTCGTGGCGCAGGACCGCCATCGCGACGCCGGGCCATGGGTCGATCGGCTCGACCGGCGCGTCGGTGCCGAAACCGAGCACCGCGCCGGCGTCCAGCAGGCTCCGCCAGGTGTAACCGGCGGACTCGGCGCGCGGGCCCCAGGTCAAACGCGCGGTCGCGGCATCGTCGCGTAGGTGCACGGGCTGCACCGAGGCCCCGATCCCCAGGGCGGCGAACCTCGGCCGGTCGTCCGGGTGGCACAGCTGGATGTGCTCGAGGCGGGGCATGAGCTTGACCTTCGAGACCGTGGGGCCGAGCACGTCCAGCGACGTCCGGACCGCGGCATCGCCGATGGCGTGGATCTGCGTCGCGATGCCGGCCGCGGCGGCCCTCGTGGCACGCTCACGCAGGACGTCGGGCGGCGTCGTGAACATGCCGGTGTCGGTGCCGCCCTCGATCGGCTCGAGCAGCGCTGCCGTGCGCGACGCGAGCGTGCCGTCGGCGAACAGCTTCAGCCAGCCGAACGTCAGCCAGCCCCGCTCGCCCTTGCCCATCGGCGCGCCGCTGCGCAGGCCGCGGGCGATCGCGTCGTCGAGCCCATCGGAGCGGACGGCGGCGTGGACGCGGACTGGCAGCTCCCCCGCCTCGGCCAGCTCGACGTAGACATCGAGTGCCCGGCCGCCGGCATCCGGGGCCAGGGAGCCGGGATCGTGGGCACCGGCGACGCCGAGGGCGAGCAGCTCGCGGCCGAACGAGCGCAGGGCCCGCTTTGCCGTCTCCGCGTCCGGCGGCGGAACGCGGTCGATCACGAGGCTGCTGGCGTTCTCGAGCAGGACGCCGGTCGCCGCGCCGTCGTCGCCGCGTTGGATGATCCCCCCTGCCGGATCCGGGGTGGCCTCAGCGACAGCGGCAACCGCGAGCGCGGCCCGGCTCGCCCACACCGCGTGATGGTCGAACGAGCGGAGGGCAACCCGCCGACCCGGGGCGACCGCCTCGAGGTCGTCCGCCGAGGGCCAGCGACCCCACCGGCGCTGGTCCCAGCCGCCGCCGAGGATCCAGGCGTCGGCGGGCAGTCGACCGGCCATGGCACGGACGCGTGCCAGGCCCTCGTCCAGCGTCGACGCCGTGGCCAGGTCCACCTGCTCTGCGGCCAGCGAGGCCCCGGCGAGGTGGAGATGGGCATCGGTCAGGGCCGGGATCGCGATCTCCCCCGGATCGAGCTCGACCCGACGCGTGTGCGGGTCGGCCCGCGTCTCGAGCTCCACGGCGGACCCCGCGAAGGCCACCTTGCCCTCGCGGATCCCGATCGCCTCGACCCAGCCGAAGCCGGCATCGCCCGCGAACGTGGCGATGCGACCGGTGACGAGGGCGTCGAGCGGCATCGTCAGAGGCTCGCGGCGAGGACGGCGGCGGCCGGCGGTCGCGGCGCGGCGTCGATGACCGGGCCCCACCCCGGCGGGTCGGCGAGCAGCTCGGCCAAAGCGGCGCGGTCCAGCCCGGCGCCGAGACCGAGCGCAAGCGCGATGCGCGATTTCGGGCCCGAGAGGTGGCCTGCCAGCACGGCCCCGGCCCTGACCCAGGTTGCGCCGCCCCCCGGGAAGGCGTAGGCGGGGCCGGCCGCGCCGGCCGCGCAGCGGGAGGCGAAGGCGACCACGATCCCCTGCCCGATCGCCCGGCCGGCTGCCTCGACCAGCGACGCGGCCGTGTTCCCGGCACCCGTCGCCTCGACGACGATCGCAGGCGGTCGCAGCGCCGCCGCCGCGTCCAGCAGGGAGCTGTCCATCGCAACGTGCGCGGTCAGCAACGGGATCCCCTCGGCCGCCCGATTGGCGGTCACGTGGCGGCGCGGCCCGCGCTGCCGCTCGAGGACCACGCGTCCGTCAACCACGCGCCCGAGTGGCCCGGTGTCGAGGCACTGGAAGGTGTCCAGTGCGCTCGCGTGCGTCTTGGTCACGGCGTCGGCCGGATTGATCGTGCCATCGAGCACCACCTGGACTCCCTGGCCACGCAGCTCCGAGGCCGCGGCGCAGCGCACCGCGTTGCGCAGGTTCTCGGGTCCGTCGTCGTTCGCGTCCGAGGCGGCACGCATCGCACCGGTCACGACCACCGGCGCCTGGCCATCGAGGACGAGGTCCCACAGGAACGCGGTCTCCTCGATCACGTCGGTGCCCTGCACCACGACCACGCCGTCGATCGTCGGGTCCGCCTGGCAGCGCCGAATCTCGCTCGCGATCTCGAACAGCTTCGCGAACGAGAAGTGGCTGGCCGGCGTTCGCCCGAGGTCGATCGGGACGAGGTCGGCGATCGACTCGATGCCCGGCGCGCGCGCGAGGATCGCCGCGCCGTCGAGCGTCGGCACCTTCCCGCCGGCGGTCGAGTCGGCGACCATCGAGATGGTCCCGCCGGTGAACAGCAGCGCGACCCGGCTCACGTTTCGGAGCCTCCATCCCTGTCGCGATGCGCCTCGCCGTGGCGATGGGCTTCACGATGGCTGTGACCGTGTGGCTCCCGCCGCTGCCCGGGCATGCTCGCCCGCGTCGGATCGAGCGTCGATCCCGAGACGATCTCCGGGATCAGGTCGGGGCCCTCCTCGGGCCGGATGGGCCCGCGGATGATGATCGAGGCGAGGCCCGAGAACGTCACCGCGGCGGCGACGAACAGGATCACCGCAGTCGTCCCGACGAGGTCGGAGATCGGGCCGACGATGATGATCGGGACGATGCTCGCGACCGAGATCAGCATGTTCAGCACGCCGAAGACCCGACCCCGGACGTCTGCCGGCAGGTCCTCCTGGAGCTGGACCTGCGACGAGATGGCGACGATGCCGTAGCACACGCCGGCGAGGAACGCGATCGCGACGACCACCGCGACGAGCGAGGTCAGGCCCGAGAGGTCCACGATCGGCACCTTGCCGCCGACCCCGGTCAGGATGCGGCTGACGGGGCCGGCCACGGTGAGGATCACGAGCAGCACCCCGAGGAGGGCGAGGCCCGCTTCGATCGCGCGGCGCCGGGCGATGTACTTGCCGTAGTTGTTCAGCAGGAGCACGCCGAAGACGATCCCGATGCCCAGCGGCAGGACGACGACGATCAGGTCCTCCGGGCTCAGGCCGAGGGTGTCGCGGGCGAACGAGGGCCCGAGAACGGCGACCACCCCGATGAGCGAGGCCGAGATGCCCAGGTAGGCCAGCGACCACGCAATCGGCCGGTTCTCGCGGATGTACGCCATGCCCTCACGCAGCTGGCCGAACACGCCGCCGACGGAGGCGCCTGCCTCTGTCACGGCCCCTGTCACCGCGCCCGTGACGGCGCCGATCCGGCTCCCGCCGTGCCGCGGCTCGGGACGGTCGGCCGGCAGGGTCGCGCAGAAGACGGCGGCCAGCGCGAAGAGGACGGCCACGAACGCGATCAGCGGCTCTGGCGACCCCAGGATGCGGACGATCAGCGGGCCGAGGAACGCGAAGCCGACCGCGAACGCGCCGTTGAGCGTGAGGGTGAACAGGCCGTTCGCCGCCACCAGCTGCTCCCGCGGGACGACGACCGGGATCATCGCGGCCTCGGCCGGCGCGAAGAACACGGTCACGGTCGAGAACAGCGTGTTGAGCAGCAGCACGAGCGCGACGTTGCCGCCGGCGGCGAAGATCGCCACGAGGATCGCGGCGCGCAGCGCGTTGGTGATGACGAGCATGAGGCGTCGATCGACCCGATCGACATAGACGCCGGCCAGCGCGGAGAACACGACCGAGGGCACGAGGAACGTCAGGAACAGCGCGCTGACCGCGGAGCTCAGGTCCGTCGCCCGGAGGACCACGACCTCGAGCGCGAAGAGGACCATGTTGACGCCGATCTGCGTCAGGACCTGGGCGAGCCAGAGCAGCAGGAACGGGCGGTTGCGCAGGACGGCGACGGCCGAGCCCGACGCCTCGACTGGCGGAACGGCCGATCGGTCCGGGGCGGTCACGCCTCCAGCGCCGTCCGGGGCGCGACCGCGGCACTCACCGCTGGATCACCCCGGGACACGAAGCGGTCGAGACGCGATTCGAGCTGCCGTCGCTCGAGCAGGACGTGCCGGCCGCAACCCTGGCAGCGCAGGCCGATATCGGCCCCCAGGCGATCGACCAGCCATTCGCTGGAGCCGCATGGATGCGTGCGCCGGAGGCGGACCACGTCGCCCAGGTACACCTCGAGGACCGGCCGGGCGGACATCGGCGGGAGCGTACCAGCATCGGCCGCCCCGATCAGACGGGCTCAGAGGCGCGGCTGGCCGTGGCTCGGGACGAGCGACCGATCGGTCGCCGGAAAGGTCTGCTGCTCGACGGGAGCGACCGTCAGCTGCGTCCCCGGGTACGTTGCGAGGAGCTGGGCGATGACGCCGCCGGTGCGGGTAAGCGTCCCGGTCAGGATCTGCGGGCTGCCGATGGCACGGATCTCGAACGCGTCGCCGATGGCGTGGTTCTCCACGGACAGCGCCCCGGCGGCACCGGCGACCACGACCCCGGTCACGATCCGCACGCCGTCGACGGTGATCGCCTCGGCGCCTGCGTTGCGCAGCTCGTTGAGCAGGTCCTCGATCCCGTCGCCGCCGATCTGGCCGCGAACGACGATCGCGATCCCCTGCCCCGTCACGGGCGACAGGCCCGCCCAGGCGCGGATCCGGGCGAGGTCGGACGACAGCGAGTCGACGGTCGTTTCGCCGCGGTCGCGAGCCTCCGTGAGGTGCGTCTGTTGCCCCTCGAGATCGGCCACCTCGGCCCGGAGCTCGTCGTTGCCGGTCGTCAGGTTCGCGATGAGCTGGGTGAGATCGGTGGCCGAGAGCCCGGCGAGCGCCGGGGCGCCCGACTGCGCCCGCAGCTGCCCGATGGCGAGGATCCCGAGCAGGCCGGCCACCGCGGTCACCGTCAGGCGACTCGAGAGCGCGTCGGCGCGCGGGATGCGCCGGGCGTGGCCGCCCTCGTGCGCCCCGTGCGCGGGACCGACGTGCCGGGTGTTCACGGCGGGCCCGACGCGGCCGGCGAGGCGTAGCGCAGGTTGACGGTGCCCGCATACGCGTCGAGGTCGACCGAAGCGAGGGGCGCGACCGAGAGGGACATCCCGTTGCGATCGATCCGGCCCTGGACGAAATCGACGAATGCGACCGAGCTGCGCAGCCGGTCGTACAGGTCGGGCGGCCCAATCGCCCGGATCTCGTACGGCGGTGCGAGGTAGGCGGAGTTGACGAGGATCGAGCCGCCGATGTCGATCACCGCACTGGTCGAAGCCACCCGCTCGCCGTTGATGTCGATCGCCTCGGCGCCGGCGAGCCACAGCTCCCGGAGGAGGATCCGGACGTCCTGCGCGGAGACCAGCGCGTCGACCCCGGCGCCGGTGGTGCCGTCCTCCAGGCGGAACGCCAGGCCGGGCCCCGAGATCGCGATGAGCCCGGCCGCGAGCCGGGCGTCCTCCAGGTCGGCGTACAGCTGCCGCAGCGATTCCGCGGCGCCCGGATCCTGGGCCTCGAGGTCGCCGATCTGCCGGCGCAGCTCGAGGATCCTTGCCTTGAACGCCTCCTGCTGGGTCTGCAGGTCGAGGACGGTCTGGATCAGCGGCGCCCGCTCCTGTGTCGAGTACTGGGCTCGCGGCTTCTCGCCGGTGACCTGGGCGGTGATGAGGAAGCCGAGGACGAGCAGCGCGACCGCGAAGGTCACCTGGATCTTGGGCAGGGCGCGCAGCCAGACGACGATGGCGGTCATCGCCGCTCCGCGTCGTCCCGTGCGGGCTCGACGCCGTGGGCTATCTGCTCGACGCCGTGCTCCATCGGCTCCGCGAGCGCCCCGTCGTCCGGGGGTGCCAGGTCGTCGTCCGTTGGCGCCAGGTCCTCGTCGGTCGGGCCGAACGGCGCGAGCAGTGGCCGACCGCGGCTCAGCCCGCGCGCGATCACGAACAGGCCGATGGCCAGCAGCACCGCGAGCGCCCCGAGCACCACGACGGTGATCGGACCCGAGACGTCACCGCCGCTTGACGGTGCGGTGCGGAACGTCGGCGCGGGGTTGCCCGACGCGCCGGGATTGGCCGTCGGGATCGGGGCCGCCTGCCAGTCGGGCGGCAGCGGGCCGGGCGGCGCGGGCAGCGGGCCGTACGGGGCGGGTTCTTCCACGCCCAGGCTCGACAGCCAGCCCGCCTCGAACCCGGCCGCGTCGACGCCCAGCGCCGCATCGAAGGCCGCGTCGTCGCTCACCCCGTCCGCGTAGCTGCGGATCAGCTTGACCAGGGCCTCCTGCCCGTAGGTGCCGATGAGGTAGTCGATCGCCGAGACGCTCTCGTCGTACGCGAGTCGGAAGCGGTCCGCCGTGGTCGGGAACTGGCCGACGAGCGCGCGCAACGGCATGATCTCGCCCGCGCGGGCGGTCCGCTCGACGTCCGTGCGCGCATCCGCCGCATAGCCCTCGGAGAGGTAGACGGCGAGACCCTCGTTCATCCAGTGCGGCGGGTCGTGGTACGGGTTGCTCGTGGCGGTGCCGAAGACGAGGTGCGTCAGCTCGTGCGGAACGACGACGCCGACCCACGCGGCGTCGACGTCGGACGGCGCGATGTTCGCGAACAGGGTTCGGATCTCCGGCAGCGCGATGCCGCCCACGTTCTCGCGGATGGACGGCCCGAGGACGTCGTAGAACGCCTGCGTGTCCCCGTAGATGAAGTAGTCGATCGGGTCGGTCTCGGTCACGCCGAGAAGGGCGCTCGCCTCCCTGACCGCCTGCTCGCCGATCTGGAGCGCCCGCGCGCCGAAGCGGTTCGAGCCTGCGTACCAGTGGACGCGGACGAGGTCACCCTGCTGGGTGTTCCAGGCGAAGCGCGTGTCCTGGTACCGAATCGTCGCCGGCGGGCTGTCGACGACCTGGCCGTCGTCGAGGGTCACCCGGAACCCGAGCTGCACGCGCGTGTTCGGATAGACGCTGCCCGACGGCGTCGGGTGGACGTAGCGCAGCACGTGGTCGCCTGCGCCGGGGTTCTGGATGTCGGCCAGGAAGGTGATGCCACTGCCGCCGACGCGAACGTACGCCTCGATCCGGTGGACGCCGCTGGGCAGCGACGCCGGCTGCTGGACGGTGATCGACTCGAGGAAGGCCTCCGTGGCCGTCGCCTCACCGAATGTTGGCTCGGCCGCTGCGACTGCTGGCGCGACCAGCAGCACGGCGAGCAGCGCCAGGACGGCGGCCGCCGGGCCCCGTCTCACGGCGCCCACGCCATGCCCGCCATGCGCAGGATGCCCAGGCCGTTGTCACCGGCCCCCAGCAGGCCGTCCCGCGACAGCGCCCAGGACGTGCCGACGTACAGCGGCACGACCGGAACGTCGCGCTGGACCTCGGCCTGCGCTCGCTCGTATGCCGCCTGCGCGGTCGCCGCGTCGCGCGAGCCGAGCGCCTCGGCAATCGCCTGGTCGAAGGCCGGCGACGCCCAATGCCCGTAGTTGTCCGAGCTGTCGCTCGCGAGCAGCACGCCGAGGAAGTCGTTCGGGCCGACGTAATCGGCGACCCAGCCGGTGAGCCACATCGTCGGCGGGTTGGTGGTGAGCCTCGTGAGCTGGTCGCCCAGGAGGTCGAGCTCCACGTGCATCCCGAGCTCGCGCTCGAGGTCGGCGGCGATGGCTTCACCGATGCCCGCACCGCCAGCCCCGAAGTAGATCGGCGGCAGCCCCTTGCCGTCCGGATAGCCCGCGTCCGCGAGCAGCTGGCGAGCCTTCGCCGGGTCGTGGGCCGGCCACCACGTCCCGTCCCCGCCACCGGGGATGCCCGGCGGGACCATGCTGTGCGCCGGCACCTGGCCGCCGAAGGCCCCGAGGGTCGTGATCCGCGCCCAGTCGACCGCGGCGCCGAGCGCCTGCCGGACGCGGGGATCGTCGAACGGGGCCTTCGTCGTGTCGATCCCGAGGTAGGTCAGGGCGAGGGTCGGGGTGGCGCGAAGCTGCGGCCCAAGTTGTGGGTCGTAGGCGATCCAGGGAGCGTCGGTCAGCGAGATCGAGGTGTAGTCGAGGTCATTCGCCTCGAACGCGGCGACCGGACTGCGACCCCCGATGTCCAGGACGAGGTGCACGGTCGCGATCGCCGCGGCGCCTGCCCAGTAGTGGTCGTTCCGTTGGAGCGTGATCTCCGAACCCGTCACGGCGGCGACCACGTAGCCGCCGCTCACGACCGCGTCGACGCCGAACGCGGCGCGACCATCACGCCAAGCCTCCGGCGGCACGACGCCGAAGATCGGCGCCGAGACGATCGCCGGGAAGTCGGCGCCAGGTCGCTCGAGGTCGACCTCGACGTCGGCGCCGCTCGCCCGCAGCCCGACCGACCCAGGGTCGGTGGATCTGCCCGTCAGGTACGCACGGGCGCCGCGGACGTCGGCGAGCAGCGCGACCAGCGGTGACGGATGGGCAGGGTCAAGGAGCCGCAGCCAGCTGCCGACGACGTCCTGGGCCGTCAACGGCGTGCCATCGGAGAAGGTCAGGCCCGGCCGGAGGTGGAAGACCACGCGGCGGCCGTCGGGGGCCACCTCCCAGCTCGCCGCGAGCGCCGGCTGGAGCTGGAGCGATGCGTCGTAGGCGGTCAACGTTTCGTACAGCTGGGCCGTGATCGATGCCGTCGCCGAGTCACTCTGGGCGGCTGGGTCGAACGTGCTCGGCGCCTCGACCAGGATCCGGACGTCCGTGCGAGCGGCGGCCTGTGCGGGTGTGGCACGCGCCCCGATGACCAGGCCCGTGATCGCGACGGCCAGCACGGCGAGGAAGGCCCCGGCGCGGCTCCATCTCGATCGAATCACTGCGGCAGGACGCCGGCGCGGGGGCGTTGGTGTCAGGCGCGCCACCAGTCGAGCGTCTGCGTCAGCCGCCCGGCACGCCCCCACGAGTCGAGCCGACGCTCGATCGGGATCGGCATGCGGAGCCGCGCCGCGGACACGTAGCCGCTCCCCGCCAACCCGAGGAGGAGCGCGAATACGCACGCCCACTGACGCATGTCGCGAGTATGCGCCAGACCCGCCGATGGCCCCGGCGGGAGATGGGAGAGCCCCGCGCCGCATCGCCGGGGGAACGATGCGGTCCCGCGAGGCCCCACCGCAGAAAACGTGGAAGCATCTCCCTCGTTAGGCTCCGAACCCCACGAATCCGCACCAAACCCAACGATGGCGATGCATCCGCGCGACACGCCGTCGCGGAGCGCTCAGGTGCCGCTCGGAATGGCCAGGTCCAGGCGGCCCCGGAAGCGGTCGAGGATGCGGTACGAGTTCCGCCTCGTCAGGCGGTCTCGTTCCTTTACCGGTGTCTTCCGCCACGAGGCCGGCTCGGCGCGCTCGAGCTCGAGACCTGGTAAGGCGACGGCCCGACGCGGCGCCCGGCCTTCGCCCTCGTCCCGCAGCACGAGGCTCCACCAGACGTCGAGGCCCGGATAGAACCGGAAGCCCTCGTCGACGGGGCCACGGGCGGTCGCGTCTGCGCGACGGAACGCCATCAGCTGACCCCCGACGGCCGTGACGTCGACCGGCCCCGTGGCGGGCATGACTTCCTCGAACCGGCGCAGGTCGGGTGACGCCAGCCCGACTGGACCCGCGATGGCCACCGTCGGATCGCGGAGCAGCTCGACCAGCGACGTGACGATGTCCCCCATCGGGACGATCGACGGGTCGAGGACGACGACGATCGACGCTCGAGCGCGCCGGATGCCGATGTTCAGCGCCGCGCCGCGACCGAGCGAGGCGCTCGTCCGGACCAGCTCGTGGGACGCGACGCCGTCCGGCGGCTGGACACGGTCCGCCACCACGACGACATCGGTGGCGCCGGGGAGCGCGTTCTCGAGGGCGCGAAGCGAGCGCCGATTCTCCTCGGCGTCGGAGGACGCCAGGAAGACGACCGTGGCGAATCCGGTCGAGGGGTCCTCCAGCCGGCTCGGCACGGCCTCGCTGCT
>DATJGH010000126.1:0-5305 GCA_035495215.1 Patescibacteria group bacterium | reverse complement strand
CATGAGCACGACCTGCGCCTTGGCGCCCGTCGAAACCACCTGCCGGAAGAAGCTGTTGGCGTTCGCTGCCGCGACGATGTCGATGTTGAGCGTCATGGTGCACCCCAAAAATTCCGCGGATCTCCAGGCACGAGCATGGCGAGGCCTCGACGGTGCCGCCAGAGCCACATGGCCCGCAGATCGACCCTGGCGAGCGTGACCCACGGCATGCAAGGCGACCGAGGCGATCGATGGTCTTTCTCGACCCACGGTGCGCAGCGACGCGCGCCGGCATCTATCGGGTATGCGAAGACTCGCCCTGGCGCTGATGATCGTGATCGTGGCGAGCTGCGCCGCACCCGTGGGGCCGTCCGCCGCCGCCGGCCCCGCGCTCAATTCGACCGCCGCTGAATCGAGCGAGCCCGTCGTCTCGCCGACACCATCCGGACCACCGGCGCCGACGCAGGTTTCCTCGAAGCCCACGGCATCTCCAGTGAATCCGCCACCGGCCACCACCACGACCGCCGCGCCGACGCTCGCCCAGCTGATCGGGCAGAAGCTCATGGTCCGAATGACGGGCACGACCCCCAGCGCGAGCCTGCTCGCTCGCGTGCGCGCCGGCCAGATCGGGGGCGTGATCCTGTTCGGTTCGAACGTGATCTCGCCGGCGCAGGTCGCGAGCCTCGCCGCAAAGCTCCAGGCCGCCGCCAGGAGGGGTGGCCGCCCGCCGCTGCTCATCGCGACCGACCAGGAGGGCGGCGCGGTGAAGCGCATCCCGTGGGCGCCGCCCACGCTCTCGCCGCCACAGATGGGCTCGATCGGGTCGGCGAGCACCGCGCGCAGCCAGGGGCTCGCCACTGGCCAGGCCCTCGTCGGGCTGGGCATCGACTGTGACCTGGCGCCGGTCGCCGACGTCCCCGGATCGACCGGCTCATTCATGTACCAGGACGGCCGGACGTGGTCCTTCGACCCGGCACTGACCTCGACCTTGTCGAACGCGTTCGCGCGAGGGCTCGAAGCCGCCGGCGTCGCGCCGGCGATGAAGCACTTCCCCGGTATCGGCCTGGCCACCCAGAACACGGATTCGTTCGTGGTGACGATCACCGCATCGCAGGCGCAGCTCGCGCCAGGGCTGCGGCCCTACACCAACGCGATCGCGAAGGCGATGCCGATGATCATGCTGTCGAACGCCACCTACACGGCCTACGACCCGATCAACGGCGCCGGCTGGTCGCGAGTGATCGTCAAGGGCCTCCTCCGCGACCAGCTGGGCTTTCGCGGCGTGACGATCACCGATTCGCTGTCCGGGACGGCCAGGGCGCGGGGGATCCCCGTCTCGACACTCGCCATCCGCGCGGCGATCGCCGGGACGGACATGATCCTCGTCACGAACTCCGAGGCGTCGACGCAGGCGACGTTCGAGTCGCTGCTCGCAGCCGCTCGCGCGGGCACGATCCCGACGCATCGGCTCCTCGTTTCCTACCGGCGCATCCTCGCGCTGAAGGCCTCGCTCTGAATCGAGAGCGGCTCCGGGGGATCGCCGAACCCGAGGCTTGACGGTACATACTCAGTATGTAGACTGCGCGGCATGTCGGTTCGCTACGGGCTCCTGGCCCTGCTCGATGAGGCGCCGAGTCACGGCTATCACCTGAAGACCGTTTTCGAGCGCCGGACCGGCGGGAACTGGGCGCTCAACATCGGGCAGGTCTACACGACCATCCAGCGGCTCGAGCGCGACGGCCTCGTTGCCTCGATGGGCGGGGACACCGCCGACGATGACCGGCGCGAATACCGGATCACGCCCGAGGGTCGGGCCGAGCTCGCCACCTGGTTCGACAACCCGGTCGTCGCCGAAGCACCGGCTCGCGATGAGCTCACGATCAAGGTCCTGCTTGCGGTGGCCGCCGGCGACATCGACGTGACCGCGCTGCTGCAGCGCCAGCGGCGTGCCTCGGTCGAGCAGCTCCAGGCGTACACGCGCCGCAAGGCCAAGGCCGACCCGGCGCGCGACGTGGCCTTCCTGATCCTGCTCGACGCCCTGATCTTCCGGACCGAGGCCGAGATCCGCTGGCTCGACGCGTGCGACGCCCGCATCCGGAGTCTCACGAAGCCCTCGAAGGAGGCGACCCGATGACCACGCTCGTCCAGCTCGAGGGCGCCGCGCGACGGTTCGGCTCGGGGCACACCGAGGTCACCGCGCTCCACCCGACGAGCCTCTCGGTCGAGGCAGGCGAGCTGCTCGCGGTCATGGGCCCGAGCGGCTCCGGCAAGACCACGCTGCTCTCCCTCGTCGGCGGGCTCGACAGGCCGACCGAGGGCCACGTGGTCGTCGCGGGCCAGGATGTCGGCTCGCTCAAATCGAAGGACCTCGCGATCCTGCGCCGACGAACCGTCGGCTACGTCTTCCAGGACCTCAACCTGCTCGCCGGGCTCACCGCCCGCGAGAACGTGGCGATCCCGCTGGAGCTCGACGGCAAGCCGATCGGCGAGGCGAGAGCTGCGGCGGAGGCGGCGCTCGAATCCGTCGGCCTTGCGAGCCTCGCCGACCGGTTCCCCGACGACCTCTCGGGCGGGGAGCAGCAGCGCGTGGCGATCGCGCGCGCGCTCGTCGGCGGCCGCCAGATCCTGCTCGCCGACGAGCCCACCGGTGCCCTCGATTCGATCACCGGCGAATCGGTGATGCGCCTGCTGCGAGCCCACTGCGACAGGGGCGGCACGGCGATCCTGGTGACCCACGACGCGGCACACGCGGCCTGGGCGGACCGCGTCGTGTTCCTCCGCGATGGCCGTCTCGTCGACGAGGCGCGCCCGGCCTCGAACCCGGACGTCGCCGGCGAGGGTGGAACCAGGCTCGCGATGAGCGTGGCGTGACCGGCTCGTCCGTGCGCGCGCTGCTGCGCATCGGGCGCAGGGACATCGCGCGCCACCGGGCGCGGAGCGTGCTCGTTGTCGCGCTCGTCGCCCTGCCGGTCGCGGCAATGGCTGCCGGCAGTGCGATCTACCGCACGACACAGTCGACGCCGGAGCTGGACGACGTCGCGCGCATGGGCCGCGCCGACCTCATCGGGTTCGGCGCGCCTCGCGAGGCATTCGAACCGTATCTCCCGAAGGGCAGCACGATCGAGCCGCTGTTCTCGGCGGACGGCCAGATCGTCCTTCCCGGCGCCCGCCCGACCGTCACGATCCGGGCGCTCGACGTCGACGGCCTTGCCCGGGGCATCCTGACGCTCGTCGAGGGCCGCGCACCGCACGGCACGAGCGAGGCCGCGATCACAGCCGCGGTCGCCGCGCTCGCCAATGTCTCGATCGGCGGGACGCTCCAGATCGACCAGGGGCCGAACGTCACGATTGTCGGCCTGGTCGAGAACCCGGCGTACCTCGGCGATCGCAGCATCATCCTCGACCCGTCCGCGACGGGGATCGACCCGGAGCTCGCGACGTGGCTCATCGGGCTGCCGCCCGGCGTGGATCCGGAGTCCATCGTCGCCTCTGCCACCGATCCGGCGACGGGCGGCCAGCACGTCCCGATCGAATCCCGCGCCTCGTCCCGGATCACTCGCATCGGCGAGGACACCGGCAGCTCGAGCATCCTGATCCTGGGTTCGCTGGCCCTCGTCGAGGCCGCGCTCATCGCCTCGGCCGCCTTCGCGGTCAGCATCCGGCGCCGACAGCGCGAGCTCGGCCTCCTTGCCGCAACCGGCGCGACGCCGCGGCAGCTCGCGGGGACCGTGCTGGCCGAAGGCATGATCCTCGGGCTGGTCGCGTGCGTCGCGGGCATCGTCCTCGGGCTGGCCGGTGCCTTCGCGCTGACGCCGTGGCTGGACGATCTGACACAGCGCCGGAATCCGCCACTCATCGTCGACATGGTCGGGCTGATCGGTCCGGTCGCGATCGGCTTCCTCGCTGCGATCATTGCGGCGATCATCCCGGCGCGAACGGTCGCCCGCGTGCCGGTGCTCCTGGCGCTCTCGGGACGCCGTCCGCCGGCGACACCGGCCCGGCGAACACTGTGGTTCGGGCTGGTCGCGATCGGCGCATCGGCCGCGATGACCGTGGTGGGCGCAACGATGCGCAACGCAGGCAGCGATTCATCGAGCATCGCGCTCCTGGTCTCCGGAGCAGTTCTCAGCACGCTCGGCTTCGGAGCGTGCGGCCCGTGGCTCCTCGAGAGGCTCGAGGGGGTTGCGGCGCGCCTCCCGTTGGCCGGTCGCATCGCATTCCGGGATACGGCTCGGGGACGCTCGCGGAGCAGCCCGATCGTCACCGCCATCCTCGCGGGCTGCGCCGCAGCGATTGCCCTGGGCGCATGGCAGACGAGCCGTGACGCAGAGAACCTCAGCGGCTGGATCCCGGGTCTGTATCCGGACCAGCTCGCCATGACGGGGCCGGGCGCCGCGGCGTCGGGCGAAGCCCTGCGAGGCGAAGCGGGGGTCGTCGACGGCACGATGATGCAGTACCTCGGGTACGACGACCCGAGGATTCTGGTCGAGTTCCAGCTGCCCGACGCGACCGACGACGACGGGAAGCTCATCAACACCCTGGATCAGTGCGCCAACTGCAATCCCGGGGCGTTCTCCGCGCTCCAGGTCTATCGGCCGGCCCCGGCGTCGCCGGACATCCTGCGCATGGCCCACGCCGAATCCGCCCCGGCGGACCTCGCACAGGGGTACGCGGTCGTCCTCTCGTATCGCGCCGCCGCCGCCACGACGCTGGAGATCCTGCTGCAGTCGGACCCGAACGACGCGAACAGCATGGAACGATTCACGCTGCCCGTGCGCCTGATTCGGGTGCCGGTGCCGGGCGGCCGCCTGCCGGACCTGTTCCTGCCCGAGTCGACGGTCCGCCAGCTGGGCATGGTGGTCCCGGAGAACTACCCGCAGATCGAGCCGCCGCCATACCTCGTGCGGTACGACCACAACGTCACTGATGCGGACCTGGCTCACGCCCAGGAGGTGGCATCCCGGTACCCGGACACCTTCGCGCTGGTCGACACCCCGCCGGAGCGACAGGGCGCCGAGTTCCGGCTCGTGATCATGGCGCTCGTCCTGCTCTTCGCCGTCAGCGTCACGGGCATCGCGATCGCACTCGGCGAGGCGGAGTCGAGGCCGGAGCAGCGGTCGCTGCTCGCGATCGGCGCGGATCCGAGGCTGCGCCGCCGGATCGCGGGCGCGCGGGCGGCCGTGCCGGCGCTCCTTGCGGGCATCCTCGCGGTGCCGGCCGGCCTGCTGCCGATCTGGGGCATCTTCGTGAGCCGCGGCTCGCCGATCGCCGTCCCCACCCTGGAGATCGCCGGCGCCGTGCTCGTCCTGCCGGTCCTCGCGGTCGC
>DATJGH010000125.1:0-2388 GCA_035495215.1 Patescibacteria group bacterium | reverse complement strand
AAACGGATGCTTCTGCCACGCGTCAAGGGCATCTATCACGTCGGCTGCACCGACTACCCTGACCCAACCTACCCATGACCTTGCCGCTGGGGCAGCGGACCCTGCGCGAACGCAGTGCACTTCGTAGTCTAGTTCACGAGGGCCCCGAATCCAAGGGTTTTCGTCACGGTCTATGTGAAAAACCCTTAACAGTTCCAGCGTGGGCGATCGGCGAGACCCTTGCAGCGGCCTTGCAGCGCCACGAATCTGCAATTCGGCGCGGGCCGCGCCCTTATTCCTCGACGATCGTGACCGAGGTCATCGCCACCGGCGAATCGGGCATGTCCCGGCTGTTCCGCGGTGCGTTGACGATCTTGTCGACGACGTCCATGCCCTTCGTGACCTGGCCGAAGATGGTGTAGTTCTTCGGCAGCCGACCCGACAGATCGGCCACGCAGATGAAGAACTGGCTGCCGTTCGTATTCGGGCCGGCGTTGGCCATGGCCAGCGAACCACGGCCGTAGTCGCCGTGGACGGGCTCGTCTGCAAACGTGTAGCCCGGCCCGCCGGTCCCGACGCGCCCCGCGTTCAGGCTCGACTTCTTGCCGTGCTGCCCGTCGCCGGCCTGGGCGACGAAGCCCGGGATGACGCGGTGGAAGATCACGTCGTCGTAGAAGCCCTTCTTCGCCAGGTCGATGAAGTTCTGGGCGGCCTTGGGCGCCGCCTCCGTGAACAGGTCGATGTCGATGTCGCCGAGGTCGGTCTTGATGGTCGCGCGGGTCATGTCGGCTCCTTGGTGCTCAGGGCTGGGATTGCTCAGGGGAGGCGGTCGGCCCGGGCGCGGGGCCGGCGGAAGGCGAGGCAGCCGGCGCCGGGCTTGGCGACGGGCCGGCGCCCGGCCCGACGGTGACCGACGTCATGACAACCGGATCGAGGGCCGCGTTGCCGCTGTTGTCGCCGCTGTTGGGCATCGCCGCGATCGCGTCGACGACGTCCATGCCGGCGGTGACCTCGCCCAGGATCGCGTAGGGGTACTGCACCCCCGTCAATGCCGATGCGGCACCGTCAGCGAGCACGATGAAGAACTGCGAGCCCTGGCTGTTCGGTTGCGAGGTGCGGGCCATGGCGACGGTGCCGCGGTGGTAGGTGCCCTGCAGCGGGTCGTCCTGGATCTCGTAGCCCGGGCCGCCACTGCCGTCGCCCGCCGGGTCACCGCCCTGGATGACGAAGCCCGGAACGAGCCGATGGAAGGTCAGCCCGTCATAGAAGTGGCAGCCGGCGAGGGCCACGAAGTTGCCCGTCGCGATCGGCGCGAGCGACCCGTCGATGCGCAGCACGATCGTGCCCTTGCCGGTCTGGATGGTGACCGTCCGGACGTCGCCGGCAGTCAGCGAGGCAGGCTGGCTCGTCGGACACGTGCCATCGCCGTAGGACAGGGGACTCGCCGCCGACGACGGGCTGGGGCTCGCGGCCGGGCCACCGAATGGGTTGCCCAGGACGAACACGGCTGCGGCCACGGCCACCGCTGCCACGGCGAGGCCGAGCACGGCCGGGTTGTAGCTCCGGCTCTTTCGACCGGACACGCGTCCGCGAACGCGCTTCGCCTGCACGCCCGACGTCGCCCGCTTGGCCGCGCGGTTCTGGGAGCGGGTCAGCCGCGGGGTGGGCGCTGTTGGGTCGGCGCCGGCCTCGCCACCGGCTCCGGCACCGCCGGATCGGGCCCCGGACAGGGGCACGGGCGGCAGCGGTCGGTCGCCATGCTTCGGCGGGACGCGGCGGCCTCGACGGCGGGACGGGCTCATGCGGCAGCCTCTCGGGCGGTCTGGTAGTCGATCGCCCCGGACAGGAGCGCCTCGCCGAGGATGATGCCCGCTGCGCCCGCGTCGCGCACGCGACGGACCGCGTCGAGGTCGCTGATGCCGCCCGCCACGACCAGGTCGGCGTCGACCATCCGCGCCAGCGCCGCGATCTCCGCGATCTCCGCGGCGCCGGTCGCGTGACCCAGCACGAACCGCCGCACCCCGCGGCCGGCGAGCTCGGACAGGAGGTCGCGCAGGCTCGGTGGCGCGGCGCGATGCCAGCGGAACGCGGCGAGCCGCTCAGCCCGCGCATCGAGCCCGACGGCGAGCCAGTCGCCCGCGACCTCGATGCACGCCCGGAGGAGCTCGGCGTCGTCAGCCACCGCGAGCGATGTCACCACGCGCGTCGCGCCGGCGGCGAAGGCGACGCGGATCGCCTCGGGCGAATCGAGGCCACCGGCGAGCTGGAGCGGCGTCGCGATCCGCGACGCGATGGCGCCGATGGCGTCCGTGTTGACCGGCGCGCCGTTGCGCGCGCCGTCGAAGTCGACGAGGTGGATCAGCGGCGCCCCGAGGCTCACGAAATGCTCTGCGATGCGCTCCGGCCGGT
>DATJGH010000124.1:0-12732 GCA_035495215.1 Patescibacteria group bacterium | reverse complement strand
CGAGCGCCGCATTGCCGCTGCTGGCCCCGCTGTTCGGCATCGCCGCGATGGCGTCGACGACGTCCATCCCCGCGGTGACCTCGCCGAGGATCGCGTACGGATACGTGATCGACGGATCGGTCAGCGCCGCGTTCGCATCGTCGGACAGGACGATGAAGAACTGCGAGCCCTGGCTGTTCGGCGCGCCAGAGCGGGCCATCGCCACGGTGCCGCGGATGTACGGCGCCGTCACCGGCTCGTCCTTGATCGTGTAGCCGGGGCCGCCGCTGCCGTCGCCCTTTGGATCGCCGCCCTGGATGCCGAAGCCCGGGACCCGCCGGTGGAACGTGATGCCGTCGTAGAAGTGGCACGCGACCAGGGCGACGAAGTTGCCCGTCGCGATCGGCGCCCGGCTGCCGTCGATCTGCATCACGATCGTGCCCTTGTCGGTGTTGATCGTGACCGTGCGGAGGTCACCCGCGGCGAGCGAGGCCGGCTGGCTGGTGGGGCAGGTGCCGTCGCCGTGGCTGGCCACTGCGCCCTGCGTCGCCCCGGCCGAACCGCTCGGACTCGGTGCGCCGAACGGGTTGCCGAGCACGATGACCCCGGCAACGACGACGATCGCGGCGACGGCGAGGCCGATGAGCAACGGGCTGAAGCCGCGGTTCGGACGACCGGACGTGCGGCCCCGCACTGCCTTGGCACGAACTCCGGTCGTTGCGCGCTTGGCCGCGCGGTTCTGGGAGCGCGTCGTCATGCGCCCGAGCGCGTCGGGTGACGAGCCGGTGTCGCCGGCAGCCCCCGGCCCGGAGCCCGATGGCGGCAGCGGCGGCAGCGGCCGCGCGCCGTGCTTCGGCGGGACGCGGCGGCCTCGACGGCGGGACGAGCTCATGCGGCAGCCTCTCGGGCGGTCTGATAGTCGATCGCCCCGGACAGGAGCGCCTCGCCGAGGATGATGCCCGCTGCGCCCGCGTCGCGCACGCGGCGGAGCCCGTCGACGTCACCGACGCCGCCGGCAACGAGCAGGTCGGCATCGAGCGTCCTGGCGATCCCGGCCATCTCGGCCACCTCCGCCGGGCCCGTCGCGTGGCCGAGGACGAATCGCCGGACACCCTCGCCGGCCAGGTCCGAGAGGAGCTCGCGCAGCGTCGGCGGCGTCCCGCGGTGCCACGGAAACGCGGCCAGGCGATCCGGTCGGGCGTCCACGCCGACGGCAAGCCAGTCACCCGCGGCGGCCAGGCATGCCCGCAGGACGGCCACATCGTCGGCGACGGCAAGGCTGGTCACCACCCGCGTCGCGCCGGCTGCGAACGCGAGCTGGATGCCTTCGGGCGTATCGACGCCGCCGGCCAGCTGGAGCGGCGTCGCGACCCGCGCCGCGATCGCGCCGATGACGTCGGTATTCACCGGAGCGCCACGCCGGGCGCCATCGAAATCGACGATGTGGATCGCCGGCGCCCCGAGCGCCACGAAGTGCTCGGCGATGCGCTCCGGTCGATCGGTCGGCGCGCCGACGCCGGACGACACGCCGGGCCAGAAGACGATCCGCGAGCGGCCCTTCTCGACGTCGATGGCCGGGATGACCTGCACGTGAAGATCAGGCGCCGGCCGAGGTGCCTTCGCCGCGCAGTGCCCGCCGGTGGAAGCTGATCGGCAGCGAGCCACCGCGGAGCAGCGCGTCGTGGAAGCCCCGCAGCGAGAACGCCGAGCCGAGCCTGCTCCGCTCGTCCTCGCGCAGCTGGAGCAGGAGCACCTTGCCCAGCAGGTATGACAGGTTGTAGGTGGGCGTCGAGGTGTACCGGCGAGCTTCGGCAAGGGCGTTCGGCCGCTCGAACGCCGTGTGCTCGACGAGGAAGTCGGTGGCCTCCTCGATCGAGACCTCGCCCCGATGCATGCGCACGTCCAGGACGATCCGGGCCGCGCGCCAGATCGCATCGTTTGCCAGGGCAAGGCGGAACTCGGGCCCGGCATCGAAGCCCTCCTCGCGCATCATCTGCTCGCTGTACATGCCCCAGCCCTCGACGAACTCGGGCGCGTCGACCTGCGCGCGGGTCAGCGAGGGGTGCCGCGCGGCGAGCGCCAGCTGCAGGTGGTGGCCGGGGTACGCCTCGTGGATGCTGGTGTTGCTGATCGAGGCGCGGTAATGCTCGCGGAGCGCGTCGGGATGGTCGTCGACCGCCGGCGTCACCACGTACACGCCGACCGGCGAACGATCCCAGCGCGCCGGCTCGAAGTACGCCGCGAAGGGCATCACGCCGCGCAGGTACGGCGGCGTCGCGATCACCTCGACTCGCTCGTCGGGCGGGACGGTGGCGATGGCGTGGTCGATGAGGTACCGGCGGGCCCGGCGCATGTCCTCCCGGTACGTCTCGAGCGCCGCCTCGAACGTCGGCGGATGGTCGTCCTTGATCCGATCGACGACCTCGGCCTCCGTGGCGCCCGGGTCGATCTCGCGTGCGGCGGCGGCGCGCGCGGCGTGGTTGCGCGCCAGCTGCTCCCAGCCGATCGCGAGGATCGCGTCGGCGTCCAGTCCGTCGAAGGCCCGCAGCTCGAGAAGCGCCGCGTAGCGGTCCCTTCCGAGGGGCCAGTCGGCGGTCGCGCCGGGCATGACCTCCCGCAGCCATTGGGCCTGCTCCTCGATCGCCATCTTGGCCCGCTCCACCGCGCGCTCGAGCCGCCGCCGATCCTCCTGCGGGACCTCGGTGCCGGCGTCGTTCGCGGCGGCGACGATGTCGTCGAGGAACGACGGCACGTTCCGGCTCGAGCGCAGCTCGATCTCGAGCCACTGCCGCACCTGGGGCACCACGGCGCGGCTGCGGTAGCTCCGCAGGAACTCGGGTGCGGCCTCGAGCCGCGAGGCGATCGACGAGAGCCGCTCGGCGAGCGGTGCGAAGTCCCGCGTGAACAAGGGGAAGAGGGCGTCGCCGAGCGCCGATGCGCCGTTCGACCGGCGTTCCCAGGTGCGCACGGTCTCGGCGCGGAAGACGCGCAGGCGAACGTGGTGGAGCTCGAGGTCGCGCTCGAATCGTGCCTCCGGGGAGAGGCCGGCGGCAGGCAGCGCCTCGATCGCCGTGAGGTGTGCCCTGTCGCGCTCGATGTCGCCGAGCAACCGCTCGCGCGACGGGTCGGGCAGCCGGTCATCCCAGGCGTGGACGCCCAGCTGCGTGGCCCATGCGGGCTCCGACTCCACGACGTTGCGGAACCGCGCTTCGACCAGATCGTAGAACCTGGCATCCAGCGATCCCGGCGAAGCGGCCGGCGCCGCGCGCGAGAGCTCGATCCCGCCGAAGCTGCGGCCGGTCACCGGGGCGGGCCTGAGGGCTGGAGCGCACCCTGGTTGCTGGGGCGCACCCTGGTCAGGCTGCCGTTCCGGCCAGCGCGCTCGACGCCGGGGCAGGTGCCACCGCCGTTTCGTCGAGCGCCTCGCGGAAGGCGCCGATCGCCGTCTCGATGTCTGCGGGCTCGACGCCGTAGTGCGTGACCGCGCGGATCTGGTCGTGGGGATAGGCGACGACGAGCACGCCGCGCCGCGCGAGGGCGTCGATGAGCGCGCCGCGGTCGCGCGCCGCCTTGAACACGACGAAGTTGGTGGTGACGCGGGCCGGGTCCAGCGGGCCGGGCGTGGGCTGGGCGACGTCACCGGCCGAGCCGATTCCGTCCATGCCGGACAGGGCCTCGGCGAGACGCCTCGCATTTTCGTGGTCGTCGGCGAGCCGCTCGATCATGCCCGCCGGCCCGTCGCGCAGCGCGATCAGCCCGGGCGCCGCGAGCACCCCGACCTGGCGCATGCCGCCGCCGAGGAGCTTGCGCGCCCGTCGCGCCTTCCAGACGAACTCGCGCGAACCGACGACGAGGCTGCCGACCGGGCAGGCGAGCCCCTTCGACAGGCAGAAGCTGAGGCTGTCGGCCGGGCCGGCGAGCTCCGTGGGCGGTTCACCGAGGGCCACGACGGCGTTCCAGAAGCGTGCCCCATCGACGTGCAGCGGCACACCACCGTCGTGGGCGACGCGCGCGATCTCGCGCGTGTAGGCGCTCGTCAGCGGCTGGTTCATCGTGTGCGCATTGGCGTTCTCGATGGCCACGAGACCGGTGATCGGCTCGTGGACGTCGCCGGGATCGCGGAACGCGGCGCGGACCTCTGCCGGATCGAGCGTTCCGTCCGGCTGCTCGCGGATGACGCGCACCGAGCTGCCGACGACGACGGCATGCGAGGCCGCCTCGTCCATGACGATGTGGCTCTGCTCGCCGGCGATCGTCTCCTGGCCGCGCGCGACATGGGCCATCTGGGCGACGAGGTTGCCCATCGCCCCGGAGGCGACGAACAGCGCAGCCTCCCTGCCGAGCAGCTCCGCGGCGCGTTCCTCGAGGGCGATGACCGTCGGGTCGTCGCCGAAGACGTCGTCGCCGACCTCCGCGTCGGCCATCGCCCGGCGCATCTCCGGCGTGGGCCTGGTGACGGTATCGGAGCGCAGGTCGATGATGGGCATCAGGGCCGGGAGGATAGCGCGGAGACGCTCTGGTATCCTCCGCGTTCGCCGCTCGGACCCGTGGTGTAGCGGCCCAACATGCCAGCCTGTCACGCTGGAGATCGCCGGTTCGAATCCGGTCGGGTCCGCCATGAACGAATTCGTCCGACGCCCCGTTCGCCCGCCCGAACGGGGCGTCTCTTCATCTCCGCGGGACCGGCAGGTCAGGGCTCGCCCCGTACCTTCGGCGGGCGGACGCCGGGTGGTGCGTCCCGGCATCCTTCACGCGTGATCGGGTCGATCGGGTCACGACTTCGTCTCGTGCTGCGCCAGCCGGGCGCGGGTCGGGCGTCCGCAAGCGTCGACGCCGCCGACCTGCCCGAGGTCGAATTCGTCGCCTATTCCACGAGCGAGCGACTGTCGGGCCGCATCCGGCTCGATGCCGCACGCCTGACCGACATGCTCAACGCCCATCGCGAGTACGTCCTCGTCGACGCGCTGGCCGAGCGGCTGCCCGAGGGCGGCTCGATGGTCGTCCCGGAGATCCTGATCCGGCGCCACGAGCTCGCACTCATCCGGGTCGGTGGCCCGCGTGGCGACCGGTCACTGCGCGTCCCCACCGCCAAGCACCGGCTCGTGCTCCGCTCCGGCCGCTACCTGATCGCGGGCCGGCTGCACAGCAACTACGGCGAGGATCCGCTCGCCGCCCTGCGCCGACGCGAGCCGATGATCCCGCTCACCGACGCCTCGATCATGTTCCGCGTCGGCGTGGACATCGTCGAGGAGCCCGCCGGCACCGTCGTGGTCAATCGCGACCTCGTGGAATGGGTCCGCGAGGGCGAGCTGGACGCGCGAACCTTCGACGTTCCGGCCTGAGCCCGGCACTACGATTCCGGGGTGCCACCAGAGCGCCCCACCGGACCCCTCCACGGGATCAGGGTCATCGATTGCTCCACGGTCCTGGCCGGGCCGTTGTGTACGATGCTCCTCGGGGATCTCGGGGCCGACGTCATCAAGGTCGAGCCGCCCGAGGGTGACGCGACCCGGGGCTGGGGCCCGCCGTGGGTCGGTTCGAAGGCCGACGGTACCCGGACGGCGGCGTATTACCTGGCGGTCAACCGGAACAAGCGCAGCCTTCGGCTCGACCTGGTCCGGGAAGAAGGGCGGGATGTCCTCCGCGCCCTTCTGCGCACCGGTGACGTGGTCGTCGAGAACTTCCGGGTTGGTGGTTTCGCGAAGCTCGGCTTCGCCGACGCTGCACTGGAGGCGCTGAACCCGGGTTTGGTCCATCTCGCGATCAGCGGCTTCGGGACCCGCGGCCCCGACGCGGAGAAGCCGGGCTACGACTTCGTGATCCAGGCCGTGGGCGGCCTGATGTCGATCACCGGCGAGCCGGATGGACGTCCGCTCAAGGTCGGCGTCGCCATCAGCGATGTGGTCAGCGGGTTGTTCGGGGCAGTCGCCGTCCTCGCCGGGCTGCTCGCCCGGGAGCGCGGCGCGCGGGCTGGTGCCGAGCCCGGCGGCGCGGCCACGGGCCAGCGGATCGACGTCTCGCTGCTCCAGAGCACGCTGGCCGTGCTCGTCAACCAGGCGCAGAACGCGCTCGTGACGGGGCGGGCGCCGGCCCGGAGAGGCAACGCCCACCCGAGCATCGTCCCGTACGAGACCTTCAGAACGAGCGACGGCGAGATCGCCCTCGGCGTCGGGAGCGAGCGCCAGTGGGCGCGCCTCGGGCCCGCGCTCGGGCTGGCGGAGCTGGCCACGGACGCGCGATTCGCCGCGAACGGCGACCGGGTCGAGCACCGCGACGAGCTCATCCCCATGCTCGCCGGCCGGTTCAGCACCCGGTCGAGCGCCGAGTGGCTGGCGATCCTCGACGCCGCGGGCATCCCTGCCGGGCCGATCCTGGACCTGCCCCATGCGTTCTCGTCGCCCCAGGCCGCCGCGCTCGGCGCGCGAGTGGCGCTGCGACATCCCGTGCTCGGCCCGGTCGACCAGGTCGGCATCCCGTTCGAGCTCGCCGCGACGCCGGCGTCGATTCGCTTGCCGCCGCCGATGCTCGGGGAGCACACCGACGCGATCCTCGCCGAGGCCGGCTATGGCCCTGAGGAAACCCGGCGCCTCCGGGCGGCGGGCGTCGTCTAGACCGAGGAGGCACTCCCCCGCCGATTCGCTACAGGTCGACGCGCCGGAAGCGGAGCCAGGCGAACGCGAGAGAGGCGATCAGCAGCGCGCCCGACGCGGCCACCGTCCGGAATGGGTCGACGTCCGAGCCGAGCTCCGTCAGCACGAGCGCCTGGCCGACCTCGCCGAGGCCGGTCGGCAGCCACGGGTTGAGGGTGACCACGGTCCCAGCCAGCCCGATCGTCCCGAACGCGGCGATGCCCACCGTCGCGGCGGCGACCGGCGACGCCACCGATGCCGACGCGGCCAGCGTGATGCCGGCGAAGACGAGCGCATTGAGCCAGGCCAGCAGCCAGAGCTGGATCCAGGGCAGCATCTCGAGCCCACCGAACAGGACGCTCGCGTAGAGCCAGGTGCCGGCAACCGCGAGCGCGGTCGCAAGGCCGAGGACCATGGCGGCCGCGACGAACTTCGCCCAGACGATCGCGGCGCGGCTGACCGGCTTCACCGCCAGGAGGGCCGCGGTCCCTGCCCGCCGCTCGCCGGCCAGCGCTGCCATCGTCAGGAGCACCGCCGCGAGCGGCCCGAACAGCCACAGGACGCGGACCAGCGCCTCGACGACGTCCGGGACCCCTGTCTTGCCAACGCCAAGCTCCGGGTCGACCTGGCCGAACAGCTTCGTGATGCCGCGCAGGTAGCGTTCGAGGACGGGCACCGCGACGCCGAGCAGCGCGAACAGGCCGCACGTGATCGCGAGCCGGTACGTCCGCCACAGCTCGATGACCTCCTTCTCGAGGATCACCCGGTAGCCCCGCATCAGGTGCCGCCCCGCATCACCGGTCCCCCCGAAGCCGCTCCACGAGGGCGCCGACTGGCGGACGCTCCCGCCGGAGGGTCCGTACCGGGATGCCGGTGCCGACGACCGCGGGCAGCAGCTCGCGCTCGGCTCGCGCCGGATCCTCGACGGCGATCCGCAGCGTCGAGTCCACGGAGGCCACGTCGCGAACCCACGTCTCGTGGGCAAGCCGTGCGGCCAGGCCGGCGAGCGCCAGGCCAGGTCCGGGCTCGGCCTCGAGCACGTATTCGCGTGGCGCGGCGCGGTCGAGCATCGCGATCGTCGGCTCGGCCGCGAGGCGGCGCCCGCCGTCCAGGACGACGGCACGCTCGCAGATCGACTCGGCAAGGCCGAGGTCTCGCGTCGCGACGACGACCGCGGTTTCCCCGGGCAGGTCGCGGAGGAGGCCGATGACGTCCATGCGGCCGGTGGCGTCGAGCCCGCCGAGCGGCTCGTCGAGGAGCACGATCTCGGGCTCGCCGACGAGGGCCTGGGCCACGCCGAGGCGTCCCCGCTGCGGGAGCTCGTACTCGCCGATGCGCCCGTCGGCGACGTCGCCGAGCCCGAGGCGCTCCAGGGTCCCGGCGATGCGCTCCGCCGCGCGGCTTCGGTCGAGGCCGAGGAGATCGGCGACGAACGCCAGCAGCTCGCGTCCCGTCATCCAGTCGTAGAAGCCGGAATACTGGCCGAGCACGCCGAGCCGGCGACGGGCGGCCAGGCCGGCGCGCGACGTGACGGGCTCGCCGAAGAGCAGCGCGCCACCGCTCGTGGGGCGGGCGAGGCCCGCGAGGCAGCGAACCGCTGTCGACTTGCCGGCCGACGCGTCACCCAGGATGGCAACACGTTCGCCCGGGAGGACCTGGAGATCGAGGCGGTCGAGCGCGACGACCTTGCCGAAGCGCTTGCCCAGCGCTCGCGCCTCGAGTGCGAGCTCGCTCACGCGGCAACGCTACCCGGCGCGCCGGTACAGCGCCGTTGCAACCTCCCGCCCGGGAGGTCGCCGTGCCCTTGCTAGACTCGCCGCGCCGGCCTGCCCGGCCCGCATTCCGGAGGTCCGCATGGCCGATTCGCGCGAGCGCTGGGCCCTGATCCTGGGCGCGTCCTCGGGCATGGGCGAGGCGACTGCGCGCGCGCTCGCCGCGGCCGGCTACAACGTCTGCGGCATCCACCTCGACTTCCGAGCCGCGCTGCAGCACGTCGAGGAGCTCAAGGCCGACCTGGAGAAGGCCGGAGCCGAGGTCCTGTACGTGAACATGAACGCCGCCGACGACGAGAAGCGCGCGGATGCGCTCGCGCAGCTCGGCGCCCGCTTCGATGCGGCCCGCAGGGCGGGGCGCGACCCATACGTCCGCGTGGTGATGCACTCCCTCGCGTTCGGCAGCCTCGTGCCCTTCATCGCGGACGACCCGAAGGGCGCCGTCGACCGCAAGAAGATGGAGATGACCCAGGACGTGATGGCCAACAGCCTCGTGTACTGGGTCCAGGACCTGTACCGCGGCGGCTTCCTCGGCGACGGCTCGAAGGTCTACGCGATGACCTCGGAGGGCTCATCGCGGGTCGTCCCGTCGTACGGCGTCGTCTCGTCCGCCAAGGCCGCCCTCGAGTCGCACGTCCGGCAGCTGGCGATGGAGCTCGGGCGGCTCGGGTCCGGCATCACGGTCAACGCCATCCGCGCGGGCGTGACCAAGACCCCGGCGCTCATGAAGATCCCCGAGCACGACATGATCATCGCCGCGACCATGGCCCGGAATCCCACCGGTCGGATGACCACCACGCAGGACGTGGCGAACGCGATCGTCGCGCTCTCGGGCGAGGGCACCGGATTCATCAGCGGCGAGATCATTGGCGTCGACGGCGGCGAGTTCATCACCGGCTCGTAGGACGCAGACATGCCGGAGACACGCGAGCAACGTCTGCTCCTGGCGATCGTGCTGATGCTGTTCGGGATCCTCGTCACGCTCGTCGGCGGAGGGCTGGTTGGCCTGGCCATCGGCGCCGTCGCGCTCCTGGTCGCGAGCCTGGTGCCGCGGACGCGCTCGTGAGCGTCCGGGCGTTCTACGCCGACTGGGCGGGCTACAACAGGCGAACGATCGAGGGCATCCGCCGACTCTCGGTCGAGGATCTCGCGCTGCCGGTTCTCGCGCTCCGCGACGGCGGCGGGGACCCATGGCCGATCTGGGCCGTTGCCGGCCACACCGCGGGAGTTCGCGTGTTCTGGCTGTGCGACGTCTTCGGTGAGCCCGGCGCGGAGCTGACGCCGTTCGAGGGCGACACGCCGGGCTGGGAGGACGACCTGTCACAGCCGAGGACGGCCGAGGAGCTGGCGGGCGCATTCGAATCGACCTGGCGCGTCATCGAAGGCTGCCTGGAGCGCTGGACCCCAGACTCCCTCGGCCAGGAGACACGACGCGACGAGGGCGGCCGACCGCCCGAGATCCATACCCGGCAGTCGATCCTCCTGCGGATGATCACCCACGAGGGCTATCACCTCGGCGAGATCAACCTCGCGCTCGGCTCGAATGGGCGCGAGCCGATCAACCCATGGCCAGGTTCGGACTGGGAGGCCGGGGCAGCACGCTGGCGGCGGGAGGGCTGAGCTCGACCTCCGAGCGAACCCAGGTGCTGAGCTGGCGGGCCGCCGGCGTCATCGAGAGCGAGCCATCGGCCGCCACCCACCAGGCCGCCAGCCCCCGGCCGCGTGCGCGAGCACCAATCCCGGAAGGGCCCTCGAGGAACAGCTCCTTGGTCCAGACCTCGGCCCAGGCTGGATCGGGGAAGGCGACGCTGACGGCGACGAGGCCCCCACCTCCGGGTCTCCCGGTTCGCGGGTCGATGAGGTGGTGGACCATGGTCCCGGCGTCGTCGAGGCGACGCGCGATCCTGGTCGACGACGTGGCGACCGCCCAGCCATCCGGCAGCTCGCAGGTCGCCAGCGGCTCGGTGCCACCGGACGGATCCTCGAGCGCGATCGACCAGCGGGAGGCTGCGTTCGCCGGGTCCGGCCGGCCGAGCGTGACGATGTCGCCACCCGCGTCGATGAGGAAGCCAGACCCAGGCAGCCGCACGGCCCCTGCCCGGCATGCCCGGCGCAGCGCGAGGCCCTTGCCCAGGCCCCCCAGATCAACTGGGCCTGAGAGCTCGACGCGCCCATCCGGAGCGCGGCGGAGCACCGGCTCGTCAGCCGGCGGGCGCTTCGTCCAGGCCTGGGGCGCGGCGGTGAAGCCGAGGCGCTCCAGGTCGACCACGACGCGCGGGTCGAATCGGCCGGACGTGATCCGGCGCGCCCGCTCGGCCATCGCGAGCGCGGCCATGAGCAGGCGCGAGACCCCCGTCGGCCGGCCGCGCCGGCGGTTGAGCCGCGTCAGCTCGCTGTCCGGTCGATAGCGCGACATCGCAGCATCGACGTCCTCGAAGGCCCGAAGAACGTCCAGCCACGCCTCGTCGACGGCTCGGGCGTGCTGGCCGGCCGCGACCAGCAGCCGCAACGGCGAGCCCAGCGCGCGGCCTTCGCGCACGTGCATGTTCATCCTCGAGGTGTGCGCCCGGACCGTCAGCCCCCCGAGGCGCGTGTCGTCGCATGGGTCGTCGGCGCGCCTCCGCCCGAGACCGAGCTGCGCACCGAGGGCAGCCGGATGGTCGTCGGCAGGCTCCGGCTGACCCCGTCGACCTTCGCGACGGCCGCGGCGAGCGCATCGAGATGACCATGCAGGGTTGTGAACGCGCCACCGGCCGCGCCGTAGGCCTGCGCTGCTGCCGCGTAGCCGGCCCGCGCGCGATCGAGGCGGTCGCCGAGCTCGTCGTGACCCGCGGCGACCTGCTCGATGGCGCGGGCCACCGGGTCGCGCGCCGCGGCGAGGGCCGCGTCATCACGCGACTGGACGCCGGCAACGCCGGCGAGGACCAGCGCGTACACGGCGGTGGAGGCACTCAGCATCACGAAGACGTGCGCCGGGATCCGCGCCGGCTGGCGCTCAGTCATCGTGCTCGCCCCCGTCGTCGCCGGTGCCCCTGGTCGTGCCCGTCCCGGTCCCCGATGTCCCGGTCCCCCGTCGCGCGGCCGCCTTCAATGCGGCCTGCAGCGTGGTCAGCTTGTGCTGCGCCGCGGCGAGGCTGGCGCGCAGATCGTCTGCCGTCGTGCGGTCGGTCACGACCTGCGCCTGCGCGGCCTCGAGCGCGGCCCGAAGGTCCTCCGCCGACGACCCGAGGCTCGCGAGCTGCGCCTCGAGCGCCGACGAGCGCACGCGCTCCTGGTCGAGGGCCTCCTGGACAGAGGTGACCGACACCGGCGCGACGGTCAGGGGCGCGTCCGTCGCAGCCCAGATGGAAGCGGCCCGGATGGTGACCCCCGCCGCCATCAGCGATCCCGCGATCCCGATGGTCACGAGCAGCCGGCGAAGGTACGCGTTGGCGGTCATCGTTGCGCCTCCTGTGCGAGTGAGGTGGCGAAGGTCGGGCGACCCGCCCGGACGATCCAGTAGCGGTACGCAGCAGCCACGAGGACGGCGGCGAACGAGCCGGCGTACACAGCAGCCGCGGACGGCGTATCGGTGCCGGCGAGCAGGCCATGGGCCCACGCCAGCGCCAGGACGACGAGGCTGAGCCGGTGGAGCTTGAGCCACCAGCCGGTCGGCAGCAGCTTCGTGACCCGCGCGGTCAGGCCGGTGATGAGCAGGGCGTACAGCGCCAGCGTCCCGAGCGCGACCGGTACCGTCCGGAACGCCGACAGGCCTGGAACGAGCGCACCCAGCCAGCCGACATTGGCGAAGCGGTCGGCAGCGATCGAGACCCCGTGCACGAGCACGAATGCGAGGGCGAACACGAAGGCGTGCTCGTGCCACGGAAAGAGCCGCTTCGAGAGGCGCCACGTGGACTTGTTCGTCGGGTGGCTGAGGACGAGCCCGACGACCACCTCGAAGGTCATGAGCAGGAGCGCCGTGATCCCAGCGGCGCGGCTGCCGAGCCAGGCCCGGAGCTGCGCCTGGTGTGCGGACGTCGGCGGCAGGACCTGGTCCGTGGCGAAGATCACCGCGAGCATGGCCGCCGCGGCGAGGACGGCCAGTGTTGCGCCGCTGAGGCGAGCGGAGCCGGGAGTGGGTCCCGCCCGCCTCGCGGCGACTTGGGGGCGTGCTACGGCCATGGCGCGACCTCGTGCGATCTGACGTCGACTCTCTGAGGCAGCCCGCCACGGGAAGGTTTCAACCGTGCCCTGGTTCGATCGTCCGAGGGCCGCGCCGCCATTCGTCACGCCGCGACGGTCGATTCGGCCCTGTGGCGCGCAAGGTCGCTACCCGATCCTCGATGGCGTCGGCGACCACCGAAGGGCGCCGC
>DATJGH010000123.1:0-14237 GCA_035495215.1 Patescibacteria group bacterium | reverse complement strand
GCCTCCGCGTAGATCCCGACGATGTCCATCGTCGCGGCCGCCTGGCAGCGGCTTCTGGGCCCGACTCGTCAACGCCGTGATGGCACGGCCGGTCGTGATGACCGTCGTGAGCGCGGCGCTGCTCGTCGCCATCGCATCGCCGGTCACGCGACTCCGAACCGGCACGACCGAGATCACGGGCCTGCCGTCCTCGATCGACGGGATCGCGGCAATCAAGCTCGTCAACGCGAAGTTCCCGTTCGGGCAGAACGTCCGGCTCGACATCGTCGTCACGGAGGCGGATCAGCCAGCGGTCCAGGCGGCCGTTACGCAGCTCGAGGACCGCATCCTCGCCATCCCCGGCGTGCACGGCCCGCCAACCGGGCGGATGTCGGCCGACGGCAACGCCCAGCTCATCTCGTTCCAGCTCTCCGGCGGGCGGAACGACGAGGCGAATCGCGCGATCGTGCGGCAGGTCCGCAACGAGCTGCGGCCGGAGATCCTCGGGCCGCTCGCTTCGACCGGCGCCCAGATGTACGTGGCGGGCCAGGCGGCCGCGACGATGGACATCGTCGGGATCTACGCGGACGCGACGCCGCGCATCTTCGCCTTCGTCCTGGGCCTGTCGTTCCTGCTGATGCTGGTCGCGTTTCGCTCGATCGTCATCCCGATCAAGGCGATCCTGCTGAACCTGCTCTCAACCGCTGCGGCGTTCGGCGTGCTGGTCCTCGTGTTCCAGGAGGGCTGGTTCGCCGATCAGCTCCGGATCGTCCCCGGCGGCGTCATCGAGAGCTGGGTGCCCATGTTCGTGTTCACGATCCTGTTCGGGCTCTCCATGGACTACCACCTGTTCATCCTGACCCGGATCAAGGAGGCCCGGGATCGCGGGCTCGATTCGCGCGCGGCGGTGGCGCGCGGGATCTCGGTGACCTCGGGGACGATCACGAGCGCGGCCTCGATCATGGTCGTGGTGTTCGCCGTGTTCGTGACCTTCAGCTTCGTGTTCATCCAGCAGCTCGGGCTCGGGCTCGCGGTCGCCGTGTTCATCGACGCGACGCTGATCCGGAGCGTGCTCCTGCCGGCGACGATGACGCTCCTCGGCGACTGGAACTGGTGGCTGCCGCGCTGGCTCGGCTGGCTGCCGCGCGTCACGATCGAGGCGGAGTCGAGCGAGCCCGAGGTCATCCAGCCGGAGCCGGCGGGCGTCTGACGTGCCCAGCTTCCAGGACGTCCGGGAGATCTCCCTCGGGCTGCCCGAGGTCGAGGAGCACGTGACCTGGGGCACGGACGTGAACTTCCGGGTGCGCAACAAGATGTTCGTCATCGGCGGCGAGGACGCGACGGCCATCTCGCTGAAGGCATCGCTCACGACGCAGGCCGACCTGATCGACCTCGACCCGGAGACCTTCTCCAGGGCCGCCTACGTCGGGCGGTTCGGGTGGGTCAACGTCGACCTCGCGCGGGTCGATCGGCCGCTCCTCGAGAAGCTGCTGCGCGACGCGTGGCGCTCGACCGCCCCGGCGAAGCTGCGCGGCCTCGTCCCGGAATGAACGAGCCCGGAACGAACGCGCCCGGCTTCGCCATCCGGTCCGCCATCCCCGACGACGAGCCCGCGCTGGTTGGCCTCGAGCACGCAAGCGCGATCCACCACGCCGCGGTTGACCGGAAACGCTGGCGTGTTCCGGATCCGGAGGCCATCGCCGCGTACCGGCGCAAGCGCCAGGCGGCGGACCCCGATGGCGCCTCGCTCGTCGCGGTGGCAGAGGGGCGCGTGATCGGGATGGTCGAGCTGGTGCGACGCGGCGGGGTGCCCGACCCGGGCGCGGCGCGGATGCCCGCGCCGGCCGTCGACATCGGCCTGAGCGTCGCCGAGGACTGGCGCGGCCGCGGCGTCGGGACGGCGCTGATGGCCGCCGCGGAGGAGTGGGCCCGCGCACGCGGCGCGAAGCGGATGATCCTCGACCTCGCTGCTGCGAATGACGGAGCCCGTCGCCTCTACGACCGGCTGGGGTACGAGGTCCACGGGCTGATGATGGACAAGCCGCTCGACGGCACGGCGGCGGAGGACGTCACGAAGGCGCGGGCTCGCGGCGAGATCGTGCCCGTCCTCGAGGGGGAGCTCGTGCGCCTGCGGCCGATGGTCGAGGCGGATCGCCCGGCGCTGATCGGCGTGCTGGCGGATCCGACGGTCACCGAGTGGTGGGACACGCGCGGACCCGAGAACAGCGCCGACGAGCTGATCGCCGGCGAGCCCCGCTGGTTCGTGTGGGCGATCGAGGCCGATGGCGAGCTCGCCGGCAGCGTCCAGGCCAGCGAGGAGGATGACCCCGACTACCAGCATGCCGGCATCGACATCTTCCTGTCCGCTCGATTCCAGGGCCGAGGCCTCGGCACGGATGCGGTTCGGACCGTCGCGCGATGGCTCTTCGAGGCGCGTGGCCACCACCGCCTGACGATCGACCCCGCGGCTGCCAACACGCGCGCGATCCGCACCTACGAGAAGGTCGGATTCAAGCGGGTGGGCGTGATGCGCCAGTACGAGCGCGGCGTCGCCCGCACCTTCCACGACGGGCTGCTGATGGACATGCTCCGCGGCGAGCTCCGCTGAAGCCGGGTACGGTGACGCCATGAGCGAGCGAGTGATCGCCATCACCGGCGCGACCGGCAAGCTCGGTCAGGTTGTGAGCGCGAAGTTTGCCGACACGGGAGCGAGGCTTGCCCTGCTCGCCCGTTCCGAGGAGGAAGTGGCGGCGCTCGCGTCCGAGCTGCCCGGTGGCTTGGAGCGACACGCCGGCTTCGCGGTCGACCTCGGCGACGGCGCGTCCGCTCGAGCCGCAGCGGCGGCTGTGCGTGAGCGCCTCGGGCCAGCGGCGGTGCTGCTCCAGCTGGTCGGGGGCTACGCAGGCGGCACGCCGTTCGTCGACGGCGACGACGAGGAGTTCCGGCACCTGCTCGACCTGAACCTGTGGTCGACGATCCACGCCGTCCGCGCGTTCCTGCCCGACGTGCTGGCGGCGGACCACGGCCGGATCGTCACCGTGTCGACCTACGTCGCGGCGGCGCCGACGCCGAAGCATGCGGCCTACGCGGCGACCAAGGCCGCCGTCGAGGCGCTGACGATCTCGGTGGCCCGCGACCTTGCTGGCACCACGGCGACCTCGAACGTCGTCGTGCTCCGTGCGATCGGCGATGAGAAGCCCACCGAGCAGCGCCCCGAAGAGATCGCTGCCGTGATGGCCTGGCTGTGCTCAGCCGAGGCCGGCACGATCAACGGCCAGCGCATCCCGCTCATCGGCCGCGCCTGACCCTCGAGCGGCCGACCTATCGGCCGCCCCACTGGAGGAGCCAACCGTGTCGATCGCGCCGTCGATTCACGTCACACGAGACCGCTACCACCTCGCCTGGGACCCCGCGATCGAGCCGATCGCGACGGTCGACCAGGGTGCCGTCGTCGAGTTCGACCTTCTCGATGCGAGCTGCGGCCAGCTCGACGCGAGCTGCGGCGTACCCCAGCTGCTGACGCTCGACTTCGAACGGGTCGACCAGGTCGTCGGGCCGATCGCGGTGAGGGGCGCCGAACCCGGCGACACCCTGCAGATCGACCTGCTGGCGTTCCAGCCCGCCGATTGGGGCTGGACCGCGATCATTCCCGGGTTCGGGCTGCTCGCCGAGGAGTTTCCGAAGCCGGCGTACCACGTGACCCGCATCGGCCCGACCGGCCCGATCGAGTTCATGGCCGGGATCCGGCTGCCGCGCGCACCGTTCTGCGGCGTCATCGGCGTCGCGCCGGCAACGGGTCCGCTGTCGACGATCCCGCCGGACGTCCACGGTGGCAACATGGATACGCGTCACCTCGTCGCCGGCTCAACCCTGTTCCTGCCGGTGTTCCAGCCCGGGGCGCGGCTGTCGATCGGCGACGGGCATGCGACCCAGGGCGACGGCGAGGTGTGCGGCACGGCGATCGAGACGCCCATGCGGGCGACGGTCCGGCTGACTGTGCGCAAGGACATCAAGGTCACCGCACCGGAGTTCCTCGCCGCGCCCGACCCGCACGCCGAGCTCCGGAACGGCCGCCGTTACGCGACGGACGGCGTCGGGCCGGACCTGGTCGCCGCCGCGCGCGACGCCACGCGGCGCATGATCGACTGGCTCGGTCGGGAGCACGGCCTGAGCCCGGCCGACGCGTACATGCTGTGCTCGACGGCAGTCGACCTGCGCATCAGCGAGATCGTCGACATGCCGAACTACCTGGTCACGGCATATTGCCCGCTGGGCATCTTCGACTGAGTCGTTCATCACGCGCAAGACGGCAAGCGCGCGTGCCCAACATCATGGCCAAGCTCGGTTGCGCCACCCGGGGCGAGGCAGCTGCGCTCACGCATCGCCTCGGGCTCGTGATCGACGAGCCGCTGCCGGCCGGACGGGCATGATTCGGGGAGATGCCTGACCCGAAGGAGCTCCTGGCCGCCTACGACTCGCAGCTGCGGGTCAGCGTGCCCGACCCGCTGCGCCCTGGGTCCGCTTCCAGCGCGGCACCGAGTTCGCAACGTTCTGGGGTGGCGCGACGCTCAAGGCCAGCGACAGCCGCCCGATCCTGGAGCGCCTCGGCTTCGGCCCGGTGACGACCACGACGCCATACGTCTGGTCGCCTTCGCTCGGGTAAACTCCCCGCCCTGGGCCCGTAGCTCAATGGCAGAGCAGCTGACTCTTAATCAGCGGGTTGAAGGTTCAAGTCCTTCCGGGCTCACCACCTTGTCGTTCCGGACTCCCGGAGACCGTTGGGCTGTGCCGAATGAGGCCGCGCGCGAGGCTGGTCAGCTGGCCCGGTTGGGGTCAAGACGGCGATGCACCCGGGTTCGGTGTGTCTCGCGGCCCTGATGCGCGTCCTTGAAGGCTCCTGAGAGGAACCAGAGCATGGCGTCGCCGAGGGATTGGTCGCTGCTCGAGCGCGAGATCGAGGCGATCAACAGGTTCCCCGGCGAGAATCCCAACCCGGTACTCCGGATCACCGAGGACGCGCGCCTCACGTACGCCAACGACTCCGCCGCGCCCATCGTGACCGCCTGGGGCGCGTCGGTGGGCGCGCTGCTCCCCGCCGAGGTCGCGCGGGCGCTCCGCGAATCCGCGGCTGCCAAACCAGGGAGCCGAGTCGAGGTCACCAACGACGGCCGGACCTTCGAAGTCCTGGCGGTGTGGGTGCCGGATCTGCGCGTCTACAACCTCTACGGGACCGACGTCACTGCGAACAAGGTGGTCGAGCGGTTCCCTGGTCGCAATCCGAACCCCGTCCTCCGGATGTCACCTGCCGGGGAGCTCCTGTACGCGAACGAGGCGAGCGGCCCGATCAGCGCTGCACTTGCCCTGACGATCGGGGCGCCGCTGCCGGGCGATCTCCTGGCGGCTCTGCAGGCGAAGCTGCGCGACGACTCGGCGGCCACACCGGAAGTGCCCGGCCAGGGCGGCCGCACGTACCGGCTCACGCCCGTCCTCATCCCCGAGTTCGAGTTCGTCAACCTGTACGGGACCGACGTGACCGCCGAGAAGGCGATCGACAAGTTCCCGAACCAGAACCCCAACCCGGTGCTCCGGCTCAGCCGCGCCGGGCGCATGACCTACGCGAACCCAGCGAGCACGCTCGTCCGGAAGGCACTTCGAGCCGAGGTCGGGGACGATCTCGAGGCCGAGCTGTTCGCGAGGATCGCCGCCGCTTCCGAGAACGCCGCCGACCCCACGATGGAGGTCGAGGCCGAGGGCGCGATCTATCGCCTTCGCGTCGTCTCCGTCTACGAATTCGACTCGATCAACCTCTATGGGACCGACATCACCGCGGCTCGCCAGGTCGAGCGCCTCAACGCCGAGAACGAGGCGCTCCTCCTGAACATCCTTCCCCGGTCGATCGCTGAACGGCTGCGTGCCGGCGAGACGGTCATCGCCGATCGGTTCGAGGACATGGCCGTGCTCTTCGCCGACGTTGTCGGCTTCACCGAGCTGTCATCGAGGCTCACGCCGAACGAGGTGGTCACCCTCCTCAACGAGGTCTTCACCGCCTGTGACCGGCTGGCCGACAGATTCCGCCTCGAGAAGATCAAGACGGTGGGCGACGCATACATGGTCGTCGGCGGCCTCCACACGGTGTACGGCTTTGCGCCGTCCGCGCACGAGACCCACGCGGAGGACGTTGCCGAGATGGGCCTGGCGATCATCGACGAGGTCGACCGCCTCGGCCGCGAGCGCAACCTGCCACTGCGGATCCGCGTCGGCATGCACGTCGGGCCGGCCGTGGCTGGCGTCATCGGCCTCAAGAAGTTCATCTACGACGTCTGGGGCGACACCGTGAACACCGCCAGCCGCATGGAGTCGACGGGCGTTGCGGGTCGGTTCCAGGTCACCGCCGAGACCTACGACCGGCTGGGCAAACGGTTCGAGTTCGAGCCGCGTGGGCCGGTCGAGGTGAAGGGCAAGGGCGTCATCGACACCTGGTTCCTCGTCGGCCGACGCTCCGCCTAGGCGCGCGGGTCGATCGCCGCAGGGCCGGGGCGAGCAACGCCGGTGCCCACGCGCGCAGCAGGCTCCCCGCCGCCGCGAGCGCGAACCAGTCCCGTCGCGGAATCTTCATGACGGGTGGCAGCCGGGGATGGCCGGAGCGACGGGGCTCCCTGCGCCGGCGTGTGGTGCGAGGGTCAAACGGGCGGTTCGTCGTCGATGGTTCTGAGGTTGTGCTCGGCAGCATCGAGGATGGCGCTCCGCAGCGCCGGTGCGTCATCGAGGAGCTCGGCGAACTGCTCGTTGGTGACCGTCAGCAGGCGACTCGGTGTCTCGGTCGTCGCGCTCGCCGTGCGAGGGCCGGCGTCGATGAGCGCGATCGAGCCCAGGAAGTCGCCCGGTCCCAGGGTGTTGATCGTCCGACCGCCGCGCTCGATTCGGACGCTGCCCGAAAGCACGATGAAGAAGTAGCCCTCGTACCGGCCCTCGTGGGTCAGCTGCTTGCCCGCCGGAACGTCCGATTCGTCGGCGACCTCGGCGATCCTCGCGAGCACGTCTCGCGGCACGCCGGAAAACAGTGGGACACGCTCCAGGAGCTCGAGCCGTTCCTCCATCGCCCGGTTCCTCCTCGTCGTCAGCATATCGAGCCGCATCAACGGCCCATGCGTCCTGGCTTCGTACGCTGCGGGCAGGATGCCCACGCGCAACTGGATGACCAGGGCCGACCCGGACCCCGCCATCGAGCGACTCCGGAGGATCCGGGTCGGGCTCGCCATCCCAGGGATCGCGCTCCTGGTCAGCGGCCTGATCCTTACGGTCGCGAACCGCTGACGGCAGAAACAGTCGTCGGGGGCCCGCGTCTTGGAGGCGAGCGGACGGCGACTTCGTCGAGATCGACATCGATCCCGATGCTGCGAGGCGGCAAGCGGTAGGCCGGGATCGAGTCCTGTCCCAGGTCGCATTCCGGGCCGGGCGACCCCGCCGTCGCGGGTCCGGGACAATGCGTCCGTGAGGGCACCCGAGGCCGTGACCGGACTGCCGCTGACGCCGGGCAGCGTCCTCCTCCACATCGGGCCCCACAAGACCGGCACGACCAGCGTCCAGAGCGCGTTGCACCTCGCGCGAGCGGCGCTGCGGCGGCGGGGCATTCACTACGCCGGCCCGGATCGGCACCCCGTGATCGCCGCCCAGGCGGCGATCGAGGAGCCAGCCCCCGGAGCTCGGCGCAGACACCCGATCGCCCGCTGGAACGGGCTGCTCGGCGAGATCGCGCGCCACCGATCCGAGCTCGTCGTCCTCAGCAGCGAGTGGTTCGCGGACGCCGAGCCGAGCGCGATCCGGCGCATCGTCGGCCAGCTCGGTGCCGAGCGGGTGCATGTCGTCGTAACGCTGCGACCCCTCGTGCGCCTCCTGCCCTCGCAGTGGCAGCAGTACGTGGCCGCCGGCTCGACGATCGGCTACGAGGCCTGGCTCGAGTCGGTCTTCGGGCCGCCGGAGGGCGTCGTCACGCCATCGTTCTGGCAGCGACACCGCCACGACCAGCTGGTGGAGCGATGGAGCGCCGTCGTCGGCGTGCATCGAGTCACGGTCGTGATCCTCGACGAAGTCGACCGGCGGGGCGTGCTCCACGCGTTCGAGTCGCTGACCGGCCTGGACCGGGGCTCGCTCGTCGCGGAAGCGGACCGCGTCAATCGATCGTTCACGGCGCCCGAGGCGGAGCTCCTGCGCGAGATGAACGTCCGGCTCGCGGCCGAGGTCCAGGACGCGAACCTGCGCCTCAATCTCGGCCTGTACGGGGCCGCCGCGGGGCTGCGGCTCCGAGAGCCGGCGATGGACGAGCCCCGGATCGAGACCCCCGCGTGGGCGGTGGACCGGGCGATCCACGTCGGCGGCGAGATCGCCGCCGGCATCGAGCGCTCCGGCGTACGGGTCATGGGTGACCTCGACAGGCTCGCCGTTGCGCCCGCCACTGGCACTGGCCCGAGCGGTGCCGGCGCGGGAACAGTGACCGCCACGGCCGTCGACTGGCCGGGCATCGTGGCCGCGGCGGCATCCGGCGCCCTGACGGCGTCGGGGCTGGCCCGGACCGGCGGTGCGGCCCGCGCCCGGCTCGAACCGCTGTCGAACGAGCGACTCCGGCGGGTCGTGGCGCAGCGCGTTCGGAACGCCGTGCGCAACCGGCTCGACGTGCTCCGAGATGGCGCAGGCCGCGGCTCGAGCTCGGATTCGACCGGCGCCGATCGATCCCCGGTCGCGCCGCTCGACGCGTCGCCGGAGGTGGAGACTGCGCTCGCGCGGCTCGCCGGCGTGCTCCGCAACGAGGGGCTGCCGCGAACCCTCTACGATTCGGTGACGAGCGAGGGAGTCATGCCGGAGCTGCAGCGCATCGAACCGCGCCCAGCGCACGAGGCCGCCGATTGGCCACGCATCGGCGCGGCGTTCGTGGTCGGCATCGTCCGCGCCAGCGGGCTGGTTGCCGGCGCCGGCGGGACGGCGCGACGCAGACTTCCGCCACCCCGCGCCGGCATCGAGACCCTCGAGGTCGCGGGTGTGTCGACACCGGCCGTCGCGGCAGAGCTCGGCAGGCGCATCCTCGTCGGGATGATTCGACCCAGCGACCGCCGGACCGCCTGATGCCGAGGACCGCCGCGACCCGTACCAACCGCGCGAAGGCGACAACGGCCGCGAAGAAGCCCGCGACCGCGGCGCCGCCGCCCAGGCGCGAGCTGCCCCTCCCCGAGGGCGTCCGGCTCGTCCACGTCGGGCCGCACAAGACAGGCACGACGGCCGTGCAGAACGCGCTGTGGAACGCTCGATCGAGCCTGCGCGAGCAGGGTGTCCACCATGCGGGCAGATCCCGCAACCCGTCCAACGCCGTCCGGGCCGTCGCCGAGCAGCCTTCGCCCTACTCGGTCGACAAGCCGCCGTCGATGCGCAACTGGCACGACCTGGTTCGAGAGATCGAGCGCGCCCGCGCGTCACGCGTCGTCGTCAGCAGCGAGTTCTTCGCGTGGGCGGACGAGGACCAGATCCGGCGCATCGTCGACGACCTCGACCTGGAGCGCATCCACGTCGTCGTGACCCTTCGGCCGCTCCTGCGGGTGATGCCCTCGATGTGGCAGCAGAACATCCAGCAGGGGACCGTCGCGCCCTTCGAGGACTGGCTGCGCCAGGTCCTGGCCGACCCGAAGCGCGCGTTCTGGAGGCTCGAACGGCACGACCACCTCATCGACCGCTGGGTCGCGGTCGTCGGCGTGGAGCGGGTGACCGGCGTGGTCGTCGACGACCGCGACCATGGCGCGGTCATGCGTGCCTTCGAGGGCTTGCTCGGCCTCACTCCGGACACGCTCCGCGCCGAGCGCGACCTGATGAACCGGTCCCTGACCCTGGCCGAGGCCGAGGCGGTCCGCGCGTTCAACGTCGCGTTCAAGGCGGAGGACCTGCCGCGCGACCTGCACGCACGAACGATGCGCTTTGGCGCCGCGCAGCTCATGAAGCGCCGCGTCCCGCCGCCAGGCGAACGCCCGGTCACCGTGCCTGCCTGGGCATATCCGGACGTGGCGCGAATCCAGGGCGAGATCGTGGCCGGTATTCGGGCGTCCGGTGTCGCGATCATGGGCGACCTCGCGCTCCTCGAGGACGCGCCCGCGCCGCCCACCCACGAACCCGAGCCGCTGCCGGGCATTCCGCCCGACGTGGTGGGTTCGATGGGCCTCGGCCTGCTGTCGACGACCGGCGCGATCCGCCAGGCCGCGGTGAGCAAGGGCCCGTTCAAGTTCGCCGAGCCCGCGGAGGTCACGCGCGTCCCCACCTACCAGCTGTTCGGCGCGCTCGCGGGTCGCGCCTGGCGGGGCAGCGTCGGGCGGATCTCGCTGCCGCGCCGCCGGGAGAACGAGGACTAGGCTCGTCAGGCGTCGCGGCCGCCGGCCTCGAGCTCCAGCTCGTCGAGCAGCCCCCGGATCCGGGCCACGGACGCGGCGACCGGCGTGACCGACGTATCGAGCACCAGATCGGCGTCGGCCGGCGCCTCGTACGGTGAGTCGATCCCGGTGAAATCAGCGATCTCGCCCGCGCGGGCCCGTCGGTACAGCCCCTTCGGATCGCGCGATTCGGCGACCTCGAGGGGCGTGCTGACATAGACGAGGATGAACGGGGCGGTGCGCTCGACGATGGCCCGCGCCTCGAGCCGGGACCGCTCGAAGGGCGCGATGAGGGCGCTGATCACGATCTCGCCTTCCGCGGCAGACGCAACCGCCATCTCGGCTGCGCGGCGGACGTTCGCTTCGCGGGACGCGGCATCGAAGCCAAGGTCTGCCGAGACCTGCTGTCGCAGGACGTCGCCGTCGATGATCGAGACGCGCCGGCCTGCCGCTCGAAGGTCATCCGCGAGCGCCTCGGCGATCGTCGACTTGCCCGCCCCCGACAGGCCGGTCAGGAAGACGACCGCGCCGATCACGATGCCGTCACGGACGCCCCGCGGCGCCGCTTGACCGCTCGCCGGATCACGATCCAGGCGAGGCTGCCCACGACGAGCGCGACCAGCGCGGTGAGCAGGACGAGCTCGGTGCGCAGGCCGAGGAGACGCAGCCCGGAAGCGAGCAGCAGGACGGCCAGCGCCCTGCGGATGATGCCGCCAGGCGCCCGGCTGGAGATCTGCGCGCCGATGAACGCGCCCGGGATCGCGCCGAGCAGGAGCGAGACCGTGATGGCCGCGTTGAACTGGCCGAACAGCACGTGGCCGAGCGCCGCCGCACCGACGAGCGGGATCGCCTGCGTGAGGTCCGTCCCGACGAGCGACGAGGCCTTCAGGCCGGGGTAGATCAGGAGCAGGACGACGATGATGATCGAGCCGGAGCCGACCGACGTCAGCCCGACGATGAACCCCGCGGCGGCCCCGAGCAGGATGGTGGGGATGGGCCGCACGACGACCTCGGGCCGAGTCGGGCGCGCAGCGCCCTCGCCGAGTGGCAGCGCGTTCTGCCACATCTGGAACAGGGCGCGCGTGACGAGGCCGCCGGCGGCGACGAGGAGCGCCAGGCCGAGCAGCGTCTTCAGCAGCTCGTCCAGGCTCTCGCCGCGCGGGAACTGGCTGATGAACCACGCCCCGGTGAACGCCGCGGGCACGGAGCCGAGGCACAGGAAGGCGACGAGCCCGCGGTTGACCGTCTTCGCGCGCAGGTGGACGAGCGCCCCCGCGGGCTTCATCACGAAGCTCGCGACGAGGTCGCTCGAGATGGCGGTGAGCGGGTCGGCCCCGAAGAAGAACACGAGCATCGGGGTCATCAATGCCCCACCGCCCATGCCGGTGAGCCCGACGACGACGCCGACGAGGAGGCCGCCGAGCGCGAGCGGCAGGTCGAAGGTCATGCCGGGACGGGGAGCACGGGGCGATGATACCTTCGGCCCTCCGTCGAACGAGGTCCGAGAGAGGCCCCTTGAAGTCCCACGTCCTGAGCAACCTGCGCGCGCTCGAGGCCGAGAGCATCTTCATCTTCCGCGAGGTCGCCGCGGAGATGGCCCGGCCGTGCCTCCTCTTCTCGGGCGGCAAGGACTCCACGGTCATGCTCGCGATCGCGCGAAAGGCGTTCGCCCCGGCCCCGCTCCCGTTCCCGATCATGCACGTCGACACGGGCCTGAACTTCCCGGAGGTCCTCGCCTACCGCGACCGGTGGGTGAAGGAGCTGGGGCTCAAGCTGATCGTGGCCTCCGTGCCGGATGCCATCGAGCGAGGCATCGTCCAGGAGGAGCCGAACGGCTCCCGTAACCGCATCCAGACGCCCGTCCTGCTCGAGGCGGTCGAGCAGAACGGCTTCGACTGCCTGTTCGGCGGGGCGCGCCGCGACGAGGAGAAGGCGCGCGCGAAGGAGCGCGTGTTCTCGTTCCGCGACGAGTTCGGCCAGTGGGATCCGAAGAACCAGCGGCCGGAGCTGTGGAGCCTGTACAACGGGCGCGTCCACCAGGGCCAGAGCATCCGCGTCTTCCCGTTGTCGAACTGGACGGAGCTCGACATCTGGACGTACATCGCGGCCGAGAAGGTCGACATCGCGCCGCTGTACTTCGCCGAGGAGCGCGAGGTCATCACGCGCGACGGCATGCTGTACATGGTCAACGAGTTCACGCCCAGGAAGGACGGCGAGAAGTCCGAGCGCAGGAAGGTCCGCTACCGGACGATCGGTGACGCCAACCTGACCGCGGCGGTCGAGTCGGACGCGGACACGCTCGAGGCGATCGTCACCGAGATCGCCGCGGCCCGGATCACCGAGCGCGGCGCCACGCGCGGAGACGACCGCGTCAGCGAGACGTCCATGGAAGACCGCAAGCGCGAGGGCTACTTCTAGTGGCTGCCCAGATGGCGCCGCAATTGCGCGAGACCGACCTGCTGCGTCTCGCGACGGCGGGCTCGGTCGACGACGGCAAGTCCACCCTGATCGGGCGGCTGCTGTTCGATTCGAAGACGCTGTTCATCGACCAGCTCGCGGCGGTCGAGCGCGTCTCCCGCGAGCGCGGGCACGACTTCACCGACCTGGCACTGCTGACGGACGGGCTGCGGGCCGAGCGCGAGCAGGGGATCACCATCGACGTGGCGTATCGCTTCTTTGCCACGCCCAGGCGGCGGTTCATCATCGCTGACACCCCGGGCCACATCCAGTACACGCGGAACATGGTCACGGGCGCCTCGACCGCCGACGTCGCGGTGCTGCTCCTCGACGCCCGGCGCGGGATCACCGAGCAAAGCCGGCGCCACGCCTTCATCGCGTCGCTGCTTGGCGTGCCCCACATCGTCCTGTGCGTCAACAAGATGGACCTCGTCGACTGGTCGGAGGACGCGTTCGAGGCGATCCGCGACGAGTTCGTGGACTTCGCCACGCGACTCCGGCTTCGTGACCTCTCGTTCATCCCGATCTCGGCGCTCCATGGCGACAACGTCGTGACGGCCTCGAAGAACATGCCCTGGTACGACGGGCTGCCCCTGCTTCGCCACCTCGAGCGCCTGTACGTCGCCTCGGACCGCAACCTCGTCGACGTGCGCTTCCCGATCCAGTACGTCATCCGGCCGCAGTCGAAGACCGTGATCGACTACCGGGGCTACTCCGGAACCGTGGCCTCGGGCGTGCTCAAGGCGGGCGATCAGGTCACCGTCCTGCCGAGCGGCCTCGAGACGACGATCGAGCGGATCGAGACCGCGGACGGGCTGGTCGAGGAGGCCTTCCCGCCGATGGCCGTCACGGTCACCCTCGCCGATCACCTCGACATCAGCCGCGGCGACATGCTCTGCCGCCCGCACAACATGCCGACGGTCGCGCAGGAGATCGACGCCCAGGTGTGCTGGATGGACGAGTCCGCGCCGATGGCCAAGGGCGGCAAGTACGCGATCAAGCACACGACCCGCTGGGCGCGTGCGCTGGTCCGAGAGATCGCCTACCGGATCGACGTCAACACGCTCCACCGCGTGGAGGGCGTCGACCAGCTGGCCCTGAACGAGATCGGGCGCGTCCAGCTGCGGACCACGCAGCCGCTCTTCGTCGACACCTACCAGGACAACCGTCAGACCGGCTCGTTCATCCTCGTCGACGAGCGCACGAACAAGACCGTCGGCGCAGGCGTCATCGGCAGGGCGACGGTGGTGGCCTAGGTCAGGCGCGAATCGCCCAGGCGTCGACCTCGACCTTGTAGTCAGGGCTGGCCAGAGCGGCGACGTAGACCAGGGTGCTCGTCGTGAGGTGCGCGCCGAGGACGCGATCGAGCTGGGCTCGGCGACCGGCCGCATCCATCTG
>DATJGH010000122.1:0-2167 GCA_035495215.1 Patescibacteria group bacterium | reverse complement strand
AGCTGCTCGGCCAGGAGCTGGTCCTCGGCGGGCGATGCGCCACGTGGGCGCGTGCCGGCGATGGGGTGGGTCGAGAGCTTGTCGCCGTCGACCTGGACCAACAGCTCCGGGCTGGCGCCGACGACCTCGAACGCGGGCACGCGGACGAAGAACAGGTACGGGCTGGGGTTGACGCGACGCAGGCTCCGGTACAGCCCGATCCCGTCCAGCGCCCTGCCGGTCGCGGGGTCGGTCGGCAGGTCGAACGACTGGCGTCGCGCGAGCACGACCTGGATCGCCTCGCCGGCCGCGATCGCGTCCTTGGCCACCTCGACCGCGTGGACGTACTCGTCGCGCCCGAGGCTGGCGTCCGCGACAGCAGCGCTGCCGAGCCCGCCATCCGAGCGGCCATTGGACCGCCCGGCGGCATGCCCGCCGTTCATCTCGGCGGCCGAGGGCCGTGATGCCCGCTCGAGCGCCCCGAAGATCGCGTCCTCGGCGATCCGGTAGCGGCCCTCGAGATCCGGGGCGTCGGTGTGCAGCGACGCGATGGCCGACAGCGTGTGGGTCAGGTGGTCGAAGACGAGCACGAGGTCGGTCTCGATGAACGCTGCCGTCGGCGTGCCCACGGGATCGGCGTCGGGCATCGGCACCGAGGGCTCGAAGATGGAGACTGCGTCGTAGGCGAGCGCCCCCACGGCGCCGCCGGTGAAGCGGGGCATGCCCTCGGTCGGCTCGACCCGGCGGTGCCCCACGAAGGAGCGCAGCGCCATGAGCGGATCCGGCGCATCGAGGGCTCGGGTGGGCAGCTCGGGGTCGTAGCGATCGACCGTGACCGGGCGATCCTGGATGCGCGCCCTGCCGTCGCGTACCTCGAGCAGCTTCCGCGGCCCGATGCCGAGGAACGAGTACCGCCCGAGTCGCTCGCCGCCCTCGACGGACTCGAGTAGATAGGCCGGGGTTGTGCCGTCGTCGAGACGGAGGAACGCGCCGATCGGCGTCTCGAGATCCGCGGCGCGGGTGGCGCGCAGGAGCAGCGTGTCCGCGCTCGAGGCGAGCCGCTTCGCCTGGGTCAGGCTGAGCGGATCGTTGCTTGTCACGTGCGGCGCCTCCGAAGAATCGAAACGACCTTCCGTCCCGGGACGAAAGGTCGAGCCTTCCGCGGTGCCACCCTCATTCGGCGATGCCGCACTTTTCGTGACCGACAGGTGGCGTTTCCGCCGCCGATCGGCGCTGCCCTGTATCGCTGGCGCTCTGCGCCGGAGCCTACTTGGCGGTGCCGTTCGGTCCGGAGGCTCCCGGGTCCATTCGCCGCCGCCGTCGTCCCGGTTTCCACCAGCCACCGGGTCTCTCTGCCGACGCTCGACGGGTACTCGTCCCGTTCACAGCCGTATTCGATTAGGGGCGGAGTCTAGGCACGGCTCTGCAGGGCGTCAAGGCTGGGGACGCGGACCCGCCTGGAGCTCGTAGGTCACCTTGAACCAGGTGACGCCGAGCAGGGGCAGCGAGTACTCGTCGGCAGCGAGAACTCGATAGCCGCGTTTCTCCATTTCGAATGCGTCCTTCTGCATCTCGCCCGCGGCCGCCTGCTCCCAGCCGTTCATCCCCCGGGATGCCATTGCCCAGGCGAGCAAGGGGCTCAGGAACGCAAGGAAGCTTCCGCGTCCATAGGTGCGCACGACGCGATCGGAGTCCTGCCCGGGGTCGGGGTCGCTCACACGTACCGGTTTTCGGCGTAGCACCAGGTGAAGCCCTCGCCTGCGGGCATCTCGAGGATCACGGGGTGGCCGGAGCCGAGGGCGTGGGCGCGGCCGTGACCGGCCTGCGACTCACAACACCCGACATGGCCGCAGGTCGCACAGAGGCGCAGCCGGTTGTCTGAGCCGCACTCCTCGCACCGGGTCCCGCTCGGCGCGGCGATCGCTTCCGGCATGTGCTCGCAGCCAGGATCGACCGATGCGCGTGCTGGCTCCATTGCACGACGAAGCGTACCCGGATGTGAGAATCGCGCCGATGGCGGAGCAGCTGGCCCAGCCGGTCGTCGCGGTCGTCGGCAGCCTGAACCTCGACCTCATCGCGTACACGCGGCGTGTCCCGAGCGCCGGCGAGACCGTCATCGGCGAGCGCTTCCAGATGGGCTTCGGCGGCAAGGGCGCCAACCAGGCCGTGATGGCGGCGCGGCTGGGAG
>DATJGH010000121.1:0-2499 GCA_035495215.1 Patescibacteria group bacterium | reverse complement strand
GTCGATCACGTCGCGCCGGGTCCACTCGCTCACCACCGCGACCATCGCCGCCCGCCGGCACAGCTCGCCGTACCAGCGCTCGCGCCACGACCGCTGGCCCTCGTTGAAGAACTGCGGCAGGTGCACGTGCTGCAGGTCGTGCGGGTGGTAGATCGACGGGGCCGCCGTGAGGAAGCCACGCTGGATCGGCATGTGGACGACGTCCGGGCGCAGCGCCTCGACGAAGGGGTCAGGCTGGGGGCGGCTGCCGGCCGGCCGCGTCGGCCCGGTTCCAGCGCGTCGCCTCGGCTCGCCGGCTCCCAGGCTGCGGCGCACGCGGCGGGCCAGCCTCGCGAGTGGCGACCCGCGGCGCTTCTTGACGCCGGCGCTTCCTACGTCCGGCCTTTCCGGCGCGCTCGGTCCGGCGGGCTCGCCCGGGCCGCTCCGCGGTTGCCGCTCGATACGCACGCCGCCGCCGGCCGAGGGCTCCAGCCAGGCGCTCTCGCCCTCGTGGACGACGAACACGAACTCGTCCGGACCGTCGAGCTGCGCGAGGCCGTGGGCGAGGCCGATGACCACGCCCTCGACACCACCCGCCTGGCCGCTGGTCAGCCGCGCATCGACGACGACTCGAAGTCCCGGGGCGTCCTGCGGAGGTGCCACGGGTCCGAGGCTACTGCGTCGCGGGCACCTCTCGCGCCGGCACGCCGACGACGGTGACGCCGTCGGGCACGTCGTGGGTCACGACGGCGCCCGCACCGACCCTCGCGTCGGTGCCGACCGCGCGGCCCTCCAGGATCGAGGCGCCCGTCCCCACCAGCACTCGATCGCCGATCGAGACCCAGCCGGAGACGTGTGCGCCCGGGTTGATCACACACGAATCGCCGATCCGGGCGTCGTGCCCGACCGTCACGGTCCAGTTGAACAGGTTGAAGTCGCCGACCTCGATGTCGACCGTGAACACGCAGCCCGCCGTGACGACGTTGCCTCGACCAAGCCGGACGTGCTCGACCTCGAGCATCGCGGTCGGGTGGACGAGGTTCGGAAACACGAACCGGGGGTCGCCGAGGTAGCGGGCGATGGCGGCAGCCCTCGCGGCGGGGTACCCGATTCCGACGACGATCTCGGCCGGGCCCTCCCGGTCGAGCAGCCAGGCGTCGTCGCCGACGACACGCCCGAGCCCGAGATCCTTGCCAACGTCTCCGGCCTCCTCGGCGATGAACCCGCCGAATGCCTCCCCGCGACCGAGCTGGCGCAGGAGCTGGGCCATCTCTCGAGCCAGGCCGCCGCTCCCGAGGACGTAGACGGGCCGCCGCGCCTCGTGGGCCACGTTCGCGATCGCTTCCTCAGCCGTGCGCTGCTTCAGCGCCGGGCGGCCCGGATGGCGTCGGCGACCTGCTCGACATCGGCCTCGGTCATCTGCGGCGACGTCGGCAGGTTCATGCCCCCGGCGGCCAGCGCCTCGGTCACGGGGAGCGTCGGCGGCGCACCCGTGTCGGGGGCGTACGGCGGAAGCAGGTGGATCGGGTGGAAGAAGGGGCGTGTCTCGACGCCCGACTCGACGAGCGCCGTCATCAGCTCGTCCCTCGAGCGGCCGAATGCCCGCTCGTCGACCGTGATGCAGTACAGCCACGGCGCGGGCTGGGCCCACGCAGCGACCGGCTGGAAGCCGATCCCGTCGATGCCTGCCAGCGCGGCGGCGTAGCCGTCGAAGACGCGCTGCCGACCCGCGATCAGCTCGTCGGCGCGCTCGAGCTGCGCGCACAGCAGCGCGCAGGCCACGTTCGTGAGCCGGTAGTTGTAGCCGACGACGCTGAACCAGTAGCGCCGGTTCGGATCGACACCCTGGCCGCGGTACAGGCGGACGAGCTGGTCGAGGTGGTCGTCGTCGAGCGTCAGGGCGCCGCCCTCGCCGCTGGTCATGATCTTGTTGCCGTAGAACGAGAACGTGCCGATCGTCCCGAGGCTGCCCGCCGGCCGCCCGCGATATCGCGCGCCGTGCGCCTCGGCGGCATCCTCGACGAGCCAGAGTCCGTGGCGCTTCGCGATCGCGGCGAGGGCATCCATGTCGGCGGGGTGGCCGTACAGGTCGACCGCGATGATGCCCTTCGTCCTGGGCGTCACGGCCTGCTCGACGGCGTCGGTGTCGAGGCACCAGGTCGCCGGGTCGACGTCGACGAAGATCGGCGTCGCGCCCGCGTAGCGAACCGCGTTCGCGGTCGCGATGTAGGTCAGCGAGGGGACGATGACCTCATCGCCCGCCGCCACACCCAGCGCGACCAGGGCCAGGTGGATGGCGACGGTCCCGTTGGCTGCCGCGACGGCATGGCGCGTCCCGCACCACTCGGCGAACTCGCGCTCGAAGCGGGTGACGAACGGGCCGGTCGAGGAGATCCACGAGCTCGCGACGGCCTCGGCGACGTACTCCGCCTCCCGGCCCGAGAGATCTGGACGTGCGACCGGGATGGCCCTTCGCGTGCCCACTGTCACCCGGCGACGGTAGCATGCGGTCGGTGAGTG
>DATJGH010000120.1:0-12064 GCA_035495215.1 Patescibacteria group bacterium | reverse complement strand
TGAGCACGGGCGTGCGAATCGGCACTCGTTCGAAGCTCCGGCCATCGACGACCACGGTGCGCGGCGCAGGGCCGGACGGGCTCATCGGCTCGATGGTACCGGCGGGCTGCGTCGCCTCGGTTGTTGCGAGCGCGGGCAGGCGCACCTACGCTCCGGCTCCGATGCGTCCCCGCGTGCGCCACGGCGCGCTTGCCGCTGCCCTGGCGCTGCTCGTGCTGGCTTGCGTCCACACTGCCCTGGCCCCGAGCGACGTCCGGGGCCTGGGCGCGCTGCCGGCGTGTCGCTACGACGACATCATGACCACACCGCGGGGCTACGACGACTGGTCGACCACGCTCGTCGACACCATCCTGCGCTTGCCCCGGAGCTACGTGCCGCCGGACCTCGTGTCCGTCTCGCAGGCGGGGATCGCCGGGCACGGCAGGATCCGGGCCATCGCGATCGACGACCTCCGGGCGATGACTGAGGTTGCCGCGGCCGCCGGGAATGCGATCGGGGTCGAAAGCGCCTACCGGAGCTACGCCGACCAGGTCTCGACCTTCAACCACTGGGTCGCGACCAGCGGCTACGCAGCAGCCCTGACCTACTCCGCCCGCCCGGGCCACTCGGAGCACCAGCTCGGCCTCGCGATCGACTTCCGGAGCGACCCGGGCGGCTCGCCGTTCACCGGCTCCTGGGGCCAGACGCCCGCCGGCAAGTGGATGCGGCTCCACGCCTGGGAGTACGGCTTCATCCGCAGCTACTCGCCGAAGGAGCAGGCCGTCACCTGCTACGCGAGCGAGGCCTGGCACTACCGCTATGTCGGGCGCGACCTGGCGGCCGCCATCCACGCGTCGGGCCTGACGACCCGCGAGTATCTCTGGGCGAACTTCACCACTGCGGTCGTCCCGCGGGTCACGCCGAGGCCGACAAAGGCACCCGCCGGATCCGCGGCGCCGCCCGAGTCGGCCGAGCCTTCGGCCTCGGCACCGGCTGCATCCGAGGCGCCCGGCGCGGAGGCGACGCCGGTCGTCGCACCCGGGACAGCCGAGGTTCCGGAAGGCACGGCCGCGGCAGGAGGGCCGCCGCGCCAGACGCCGCCCCCGGTCGAGCTCTCGCCGGTGGCCGATCTCGACCCCGGTGTCGCCACCGGCCTGATCGTCGCCCTCGGCGCGATCCTGGGGGTCACGCTCCTGGTCCTGCGCCGGGGTCGGTCCGGGGTAGGACTGTAAGGCTAGAGACACTCGAGGGGCCTCCTCGCATCATCCCGGTGTACGTGCCCGGTCGCGGCACGCAACGCTTCCGGCCCCGCCGAGATCCCAGCCGGCAGGGTCGCCAGACATCCGGTGTCGGGACTTCCTCCGACGCGGGATCGCCGCTCCGGACTGAGCTCACACCAACCGGGAGGGATGTCGCGATGCACCGCCGGGCTCACCGCTCCTGGCTGCCAGTGCTGGCAGCCCTGCTGGCCGCCCTGGTCGTCCTCCCCACGCTCGCGGGCGAGGCCGAGGCGAGCACGGCGAAGTGGACGGCGAAGTGCCCCGCGAACATCCGGGTCTGGCCGCACGTCGACGCGAAGATCCTCAGGGTCATCAAGGCGGGCGCGATCGTCACCGCGGTCGCGACGGTCGATGGCGACCACTGGTCGACGAGCTGCGGTGGCGGCGCCTCGAGCCGCAAGTGGCTGAAGATCACGGCGATCAACGGCAAGACCACGAGATCGCTCTTCGGCCGATACGCCGTCTATGCGGCGAAGGGACTGTTCAAGCTCGGCCCGAACCCGGCGCCGACCCCGACACCCACGCCGACCCCAACCCCGACGCCCGGCACGGCCGACCTGGTCAGCAACTGCTCCGTGCGCCTGCGCTCAGGCCCAACGACCGACGCGGGCACCGCCTCGATCATCGACGAGAACACCGTCGTCACCGCCTCCGATGCGGTGAGCGGCGGCTCGTGGGCCGCTGACTGCGGGACGAGTGTCGCGGGCGACCAGTGGTACCGGATCAGCGCGGTCGGCGGACAGAGCGTGACCACCCTGTACGGGGTGTCCGAGGTCTACGCCGCCAGCGGCCTCTTCCGCGCGCTCGCCACCTCCTCCTACACCGAAGGCATCGACGTCTCGAAATGGCAGGGCATCATCAACTGGCCGATGGTTGCGGCGGCAGGCAAGCGCTTCGCGATCGCCAAGGCGACCGAGGGCATCGGCTACGAGGACGGCAAGTACGACGCCAACAAGGCCGGCGCGATGGCTGCCGGTCTCAAGCTCGGCGCGTACCACTTCGCGCGCCCTGACCTCAATCCGAACGGGGCGGCAGAGGCGGACTGGTTCGTCGATACCGCGGGCTACCAGCCCGGCATGCTCATTCCGACGCTCGACCTCGAGCGACACGGGACCCTCACCGACGCGCAGCTGATCGACTGGGTGAAGGCCTGGCTCGGACGCGTCTACGAGCGGCTCGGGGTGCGGCCGATGATCTACGCCAGCCCGAGCTTCTGGCGGACCTACATGGGCAACACGCGCTGGTTCGCCGACAACGGCTACCCGGTGCTATGGATCGCCCACTGGAACACCAGCAGCCCGGACGTGCCCGGGAGCAACTGGGGCGGCCGATCGTGGACCTTCTGGCAATACACGAGCGACGGCGTCGTTCCGGGCATCAGCGGCGGGGTCGACCTGAACCGCTACCGGTTCGACTCCTTCGACGCCGTCACCTACCAAGGCGGCTGAGCCGCTGGCAGCGCGTGCACGTGCGCTCGCTGCCGCCTGAGAGCGGGCGCGGCCTTCGCCATTCCGCCCGCTTGAACACGATCTCGCCGCCGTGGCGTTCGATGATCTCGATGACCGCGGGCACGTCCCGGTAGCCGAACCGGCCGGCGACGACAAGGCCCCGGGCAGGCTCGTCGTAGCGCAGGCTGCCGAGCGGCCGCAGACCGATTTCGCCGGGCTCGACGCGGATGCGCTGGCGCAGCTCGACGATCGCGGCATTCGCGGCCTCGAGGTCGTCATAACGCGCACCGACGAGATACATGCCCCGAGCCTCCCCTGCGTTCGTGGCGGGCAGCACTTCAGCCCTCGAAGGTGGCTATCGGGTGCGTGACAGCGGCGCACCCCGTTTCGCTGGCAATGGGGCTGCCGAGGTGCCTAGGATCGGGCGATGGCACTCCCGGATGCGTCGCAACGCGGTCACATCCTCGTCCTGATCCCTGCGCACGACGAGGCGCCCCGGATCGGCGTCGTCGTGGCCGCCGCGGTGCTCCGCCTGCCGGTCCTCGTGGTCGACGACGGCTCCCGCGACGAGACGGCGCTCGTCGCCGAGCGTGCCGGCGCGCACGTCGTCCGCCAGACGCCGAACCAGGGCAAGGGCGCAGCCCTCCGGACCGGGTTCCGGTCGGCGATCGCCGAGGGGGCCGAGGCGGTGATCACGCTCGACGCGGACGGCCAGCACGACCCGGCCGAGCTGCCGGCGTTCCTCGACGCGGGCGCGCAACGCGATGCGGGCGGCAAGCGCCCGGAGCTCATCGTGGGTCGCCGCGATTTCCGGCACATGCCCCCGGCGCGGCGGCTCTCGAACTGGCTCGGGACAGTGGTCCTCTCAGCCGCGGTCGGTCGCTGGATCGACGACAACCAGTCGGGCTACCGGTGGATCGGCCGACGCCTGATGGCCGCAACCCTGGACAGCACCGAATCGAGCTTCGCCTTCGAGGTCGAGATGATCGCGATCTGCCTGCGCGAGGGCTGGCCGATCGAGTGGCTGCCGATCCGGACGATCTACGGCGATGCGCCGTCGCACATCCGGCCGCTGCGCCACCTGCGCGAATTCCTGGCGGTGACGCGCCGGGCGCGCCGGATCGCCCGGGAGGGCCCGCGCCGGCTCAGCGAATGATCCCGAACGCGTCCACGTCGACCCGGCCCCCGACCGCCACGACCTTGATGGTGTGGGTTCCGGCCGAGTACCAGGTCCTGCTGAACGCCACGTAGCGGTAGGTGCTGCTGGCGGCGGCAAGGTCGATCGTTGCCTCGTGGACGCCGTCGACGTAGATCGCCACCTGGCCACGGCCCGGGCCCTTCGCGGTCACGAACGACAGGCTGCGCGCCGTGGCCTTCAGGGTTGCCGACGACCCGGCCGCCAGGGCGCGCTCCGAGCCGCCTGAGTAGTGCGACGAGAAGACCCCCGTGGTCGGCCCGACGAACGTCACGAGGCTGTTGTTCTGCTGGGCAACGCTTGGCCGGAACGTCGGGCCGGTCCTCCAGTAGCCGACGTTGCCGGCTTTGTCGTGCGCCCTGACCTCGTACCGGTAGGCGTGGCCAGACGTGAGGCCCCAGAAGATCGGCGGCGTGGTCACGCCGCTCGCCACGGTGTGGAACATCCCGCCGTCGATGCTCCGGGCAACGTCGTACGAGGCGATGCCGGAGGGACCGACGTCGGTGCCGCTCCAGCTGATCAGCACCCGCTGGCCCGTGCCCAGCGTCACCCCGGAGCGGAGGAACGGTCGCGGGCCGGACGTCGTCGGCTTGCCGACGTCGAGGTAGACCTTGATCACGTTCGAGGCCGAGACCGGGTTGCCGGCGAGGTCGGTGACCGCGCCGTCGGGGATCTGGAACGTCAGCGTCCCGTTGAGCCAGCTGTGGTTCACGACGCTGAAGCCGTACGTCGCGCCGCCGGGCTCGCCGAAGATCTCCGGGACGTCCCACGGGTCGGCCGCGTCCGAGGTGCCGCCGAGGAGCACGTCCCCAGGCTGGAACCCGATGACTGGTTCGCTGAACGTCGCGGTCACGTTGAAGTAGTTGAGCGCACCGTCACGGATGTACTGGCGGTGCGGCTCGTGGTACAGGACCACGCTCGGTGCGTCGGGATCGTGGGCGAACTCGGCCTCCGCGGAGGCGGGGCCGGCCGGGCCGGCCAGGCCTGCCAGGTCGGTGACGGCGTCTGTCGCGAGGTCGAGGTGGACCGTTCCCGCGTCGGGATGGTCGGCGCTGACCTCGATCGTGTAGCCCTCGGGGCCGCCGCGGACGTCGGTGATGGTCCAGCCGTGCGACGAGCCGCGGACGTCGAAATCGCCTGCCTCCAGACCCGCGACCGGCTCGTGAAAGACCAGCCCGAAGTCGATCGTCTCGCTGCCCGTCGGGCTGCGCATGAGCGAGCTGAACGAATCGACTGTCGGCGGGTTCGTGTCGTGGCCCGGGCCGGTGGTCGCGGCGATCCGGCTGGCGACGCGCTGGCGGAGCTGCGGGAACGTCGGGTAGAAGGTCTCACCAGGGCACGCCGTCGCGTCCACGTTGCGATGGCCCGAGATGATGTTCAGCTGCTGGGACAAGGCCGGATTCGTATACGTCGTCTTGCCGAGCGGATCGAGCCCGTGGCGCTCCAGCTTCCAGGCGAGGAGCCGCTCCAGCGCCGTGCGCGCCGCCGTGGTCGGCTGGACCTTCTGGAAGTTCCCGAGCAGCGCGATCCCGACCGTGCCGATGTTGTGGCTCCGGGCGTGCACGCCACGGACGACGTTGCCGGCGAGGTCCTCGCCGGTCGGCATCTCGCCGGGGGCGTAGTCGCGTGCGTGGCGGCCCTCGTAGATGTGGCCGGCCTCGTCGATCAGGAAGTTGTAGCCGATGTCGCCATAGCCACGGCTGATCGCCTTGGCCCAGTAGATCGCCCGGATCGTCGCCGCGGGGTTGGGGTCATGGTTCCGGCCGGCCGTGTGGTGCACGATCGCGACCTGCAGCGGGTAGTACTCGGCGGGCCAGGTCTCGTGCCCGCCGCCATCGAAGCGCAGCGATTCGTCCGCGCCCCACGCCGATCGAGGCAGGATCGTCGGCTGGTCGACGGCGGCGTCGGCCACGGCGGTCGGTGCCGGCGCCAGACCGATGTCGGCCCTCGCGTCGATGGCGAGGACGCCCAGCTGGGCCAGGGGTCGAGACGTGGTCACCCGAACGAACCGCGCGCCCCCGGTCCACAGGACGTCGCTGTAGGTCTCGTTGCCAGGGTCGGTCCTGCCATGTGCCTGGACCTGGTCCGGATCGGGCCCCTGCTCATCGTCGTCGATCGGGACCGGCACTTCCTCACCGAGCGCGTTCGGCTTGAGGCCGAAGGCGACGGACACCGTCGCGTCCTTCGCGCCACGCCACTTGAGGGCGACGTGGGAGGCCTCGATCGGCAGCGGGACGACGCGCTGGTGGTCGACCGAGGTGTGGACTTCCCTGCCGGTCACCTTGACCGGGCCACGGGCCACGGCCGGCAGCGCGGGCAGCAGCGAGACCAGGAGGGCGGCCAGCACGCCGGCGATCAGCGTGGCGCGAGCAGCGTGGCGGGCGGAGCGCATGGTCGCAGCCTCGTCTGGGATGCGGCGGACCCCCCGTCCGCGGCGAGGTCAGCCTACCCGCGAGCACCCTCGCGGGCTGTAGCGAAGCCGACCCAAGGTCGCTGGGACGAAGGTCCGGGGACCCGAGTCAGCCGGCGACGAGGCTCGTGGCGGGATCGGGCCTGCCGAGACGCAGGTTCGGCAGCACCTCACGGCCGAAGACCTCGATGAACTCGGCCTGGTTGCGCCCGACGTTGTGCAGGTGGATCTCGTCGAAGCCCATGTCGACGTAGTGCTGGACGTGGGCCGTGTGCCGCTCGAGGTCGGACGAGATGAGCACGCGGTTCCTGAAGTCCTCCGGCCGGACGAGCTTCGCCATTGCCGCGAAGTCCTCGGGGTTCTTGATGTCCTGCTTGGGAAAGGCCATGCCGCCGTTCGGCCACTCGCGCATGGCGTTCTCCGTGGCCTCCTCCTCGGTCGGCGCCCAGCTGACGTGGAGCTGGAGGAGCTTGGGCACCGTCGGCTTGCCGACCTCCGCGCACCCGGCGTCGCACTCCATCCAGAGCAGCCGGACCTTCTCGTCCGCGGCCCCGACGGTGATCATTCCGTCGGCGTACTTGCCAGTCCGCTTCGCGTTCAGCGGCCCGGACGTCGCCACGTAGATCGGGACGCGCTGCTCGGGGCGCGTGTACAGCTTCGCGCTCTCGAGCTGGAAGTGCTTGCCTCGATGCTTCGTGACCTTGCCCTCGAACAGCCTGGCGATGATCTCGATCGCCTCGAACAGCATCTCCGAGCGGACGCCGATCTCGGGCCACTCGCCGCCCAGGATGTGCTCGTTGAGCGCCTCCCCGGCCCCGAGCCCGAGCCAGAACCGCCCGGGGAACATCGCGCCCAGCGTCGCCGCGGCGTGCGCGATCACCGCCGGGTGGTAGCGCCCACCGGGAAAGGTCACCGCGGTGCCGAAGCGCAGCGAGGTCCGAAGCCCGAGCGCGCCCATGAACGACCAGGCGAACGCGGCATGGCCCTGCTGCGGCGTCCAGGGGTGGAAGTGCTCCGAGACCATGAACCCGGCCTCGAACCCGGCAGCCTCGGCCTGGGCGCACCAGTCGAGCAGGTCCGTCGGGTGGAACTGCTCGAGCATGGCCGCGTAGCCGATCTTCGCCATCGCGGGACATGGTACGAGCCGAGGGCGCCATGCCACGGGAATCGAGGCGTGTCACGATGCGCGGCGATGGATCTCGAGCTGTTCCAGACGCCCGGCCTCGGCGACAGCTCGTACCTGCTCGCCAGCGGCCGTGAGGCCGTGCTCGTCGATCCCCAGCGCGACGCGTGGCGGTTCGTCGAGGCCGCCGGGGAGCGGGGCTGGCGGATTCGCTACGTGCTCGAGACGCACGTCCATAACGACTACCTGTCGGGTGCCCTCGAGACCGCCGCAGCGACGGGAGCCGAGATCGCGGCGCCCGCGCGAGGCGGCTACGAGTTCGAGCACCGGGCGGTCGACGACGGCGACGCCGTCGAGATCGGCGGGTTGCGGCTGACGGCGCTGGCGACGCCGGGCCACACGCCGGAGCACCTCGCCTGGCTCGTGACCGACCTCGCGACGGGCGAGGCCGACCCCGCGCCGGCGGCCGTGTTCAGCGGCGGCAGCCTGCTGGTGGGATCCGTCGGGCGGACGGACCTGCTCGGCCCTGCCCTCACGGACGCCCTCACCCGCGACCAGCAGCGCAGCCTGCAGCGCCTGGCAGAGCTGCCGGCCTCGACCAAGGTGCTCCCGACCCATGGTGCCGGGTCGTTCTGCAGCGCCGGGCCGGTGGGCGGCCAGCGCACCACCACGATCGCCGCGGAGGAGTTCGCGAATCCCGCCTTCCGGCTCGCCGACGCCGATGCCGACGCGTTCCGGACGGAGGCGCTCGCGGGCCTGGGCCGGGTCCCCGCCTACTACGCGCACATGGCCGCGATCAACCGGCGCGGCCCACGGGTCCTCGGGCGCCTGATCCTGCCGCCGGAGCTGGATCCCGCCGCGTTCGAGGCAAAGGCCGCGGCCGGCGCGACCATCGTCGATGCGCGTGGTCGGAGGGCATTCGCGGCCGGGCACATCCGGGGCTCGCTGAACATCGAGCTGGCGAGCTCCTTCTCTGGGTACGTCGGCTGGCTGGTGCCCTTCGGCGACCCGGTCCTCTTCGTCCTCCCCGATTCGCCGGACGCGCTCGCCGAGGCCACGACCGAGCTCCTGCGCGTCGGCTACGAGCGCGTCCAGGGCTGGCTCCAGGGCGGGCTCGATGCGTGGGCCGCCTCCGGCCGCTCGCTCGCCTCGTACGGGACGACCACCATGGCCTCACTGGCTCGCGAGCGGGACGCGGGCGGGGACGACGGCCTGCTCCTCGACGTTCGGCAGCCGATCGAGTGGCAGGACGAAGGCGTGGTGCCCGGGTCGCGCCAGATCTTCGTGGCCGACCTGGCCGGCCGCGTCGGCGAGCTGCCGGCCGGCGAGCCCGTGACCGTGTTCTGCCGCAGCGGCCACCGCGCCTCGATGGCCGCGAGCATCCTCGAGCGCGCGGGGCGGGAGGTTCGACTCGTCGCGGAGGGTGGCGCGGCTGCCTGGCCGGCCCCGCTGGAGCCGGTCGGAAGCAAGCGCTGACCAGCCTCGTGCGCGTGGCGGACGTCTTCGCGCGGGCGACGACGGGGCCTGCCTATCCGCCGGAGGCGGCGGATCTTGCCGACGCGCGCCTTGTCGGGCTGGTCGTCCCGATTCGCGCCTCGGTCGCGATCCTGGCGACGACCGCGATCATCGCCGCCGACCAGCTGCGCCTGCTCGTCCCTGCCGGCGCAGGCGCGCTCGGGGGCCTCGAGCCGATCTCCGCTTCTCGGTTCGTGCTGTTCCTGCTGGTGCCGCTGGCGGTGATCGTGCTCGGGTTCCGGGACAGGCCCGCGCGATATGCCCTCCGCCTGGGCGACTGGCGCTGGGGGCTGGCCCTGCTCGGCGCGGGAATCGCGGTGATGACGCCGATCATCCTCGGCCTCGCCCAGCTGCCGGAGTTCCGCGGCTACTACGGCTCGGGGCCCGTCTCGCTCGGCGATCGCCTCCTGAACAACGTGGCCGAGCTCGTGCCTGCCGAGTTCCTGCTCCGGGGCTTCCTCATGTTCGCGCTGTGGCGTCGGATCGGGCCACTGGCCCTGGTCGTCGTCCAGGTCCCGTTCGTGCTCACCCACGTCGGCAAGCCCGACATCGAGCTGTGGTCGACGTTCATCGGCGGAACCGTCTTCGCCTGGCTCGACTGGCGGACGGGGTCGATCCTGTGGAGCGCCCTCGGGCACGTCTACGTGCTGACGCTGATGCTCCTCGCAGTCGGCGGCGCGACCCTCTAGGCGACCGGGCCGGCAGCGGCGCCCCAGCGGCGGACCTCGGCGTCGAGATCGAGGGGCAGGATGCCGCCGTGCTTCTCGAACTCGCCCCAGAACTCGCGTGGCACCCGCCACATGATCTCGAACTCGTTCCCGTCCGGGTCCGCGCCGTACAGCGACTTCGAGACACCGTGGTCGCTTGCTCCGCCCAGCGCCCCCACCGACGACAGCTCTCGGGCCGCCGCGGCCAGGTCCTCGATCGCCGGGACCTCCCAGGCGAGGTGGTACAGCCCGGTCGAGCCGCGGGGCGGCCGCGGCGCCTGCGGACCCACCGAGAAGAGGCCGAGGTCGTGGTGGTTCTCGCCGCCGCCGGCGCGCATGAACACGGCGCGCCCACCGGCCTCGCTGGAAACCACCTCGAAGCCGAAGACCCTGCCGTAGAACTCGGCCGCGACCTGCGCGTCGCGCACGTACAGGACGGCGTGGTTGAGTCGCGCGACCGGGATCATGGCGTGCCTCCATTGATGACGCGGTAGTGCCCGTCGCCGACGGTCATGTCCTCGGGGCGGGCGGCGTACATCCGGGTCATCGGATCGGCCAGCTCGACGCGCGACGGGTCGGGGAAGAACTGGAGGTAGTCGACGTCGCGCTCGTAGCGCATGCCCAGCCCTTCGGCGATCCGGATCGAGCCGACGTTGCCCGGGACGATGTACGCCACGAGACGCTCGAAGAGCTTGTTGTCGATGACGAACCGGGACATGGCGTGGGCCGCCTCGCGCCCGTAGCCCTGGCCCCAGAACGGCTTGCCAAAGCGATAGTCGATCTCGCCGTCCTCCGGGACCTCGCCCTCCTCGAACCCGCCCTGTCCGATGACCTGGTCGTCGTCCCTGCGTGCGATGACCCAGCCCACGCCCTTCAGTGGCTCCTTCTCCCAGCGGGCCATCAGGGAGCTGATGCCGCGTTCCGCGCGCTGCTCCGGCGTCTCGTCGCTGCGGCGCACGGGGATGTACCGGCGGAAGTCGGGATCCGAGGTGAATTTCGCCCAGGCTGCCACGTCGCCATCGCGTCGCTCGCGGAGCAGGAGACGCTCGGTCTCGATCTGCGCGACGCTGGCCATGGCACGACCTCATGCGGCTGACGACCTCGCGATGATGGCGCGGATCGGCGCGAGCGACACGCCGACCGTTCCGGCCGATAGACTTCCGCCCCGTGATCGTTGGAGTGGCCCGAGAGACCGCGGCTGGAGAGCGCCGCGTCGCGCTCGTGCCCGACGCGCTGTCGAAGCTCACCGGTGCAGGCCTCGAGGTGGTGGTCGAGCAGGGCGCCGGGGTCGGCGCACTGATCCCCGACAGCGCCTACGAGGCCGCGGGCGCGAAGGTCGTCAGCCGCGACGACCTGTACAGGTCGGCGGACGTCGTGCTCCGTGTCCAGAAGCCGAGCGACGACGAAGCGAAGCGGCTGCGCAAGGGCCAGGCGGTCATCGGGCTGCTGCAGCCGTTGCTGGATCCGAAGCTCATGGAGAGGCTCGCCGGCGCCGGCATCACCGCGATCAGCCTTGACGCGATTCCGCGCACGTTGTCCCGCGCGCAGACGATGGACGCCCTGTCCTCGCAGGCCAACGTCGGCGGGTACAAGGCGGTCGTCATGGCGGCCGAGGCGTTCGGGCGCTACTTCCCGCTGCTGACGACCGCGGCCGGCACCGCCAAGCCCGCGAACGTGCTCATCCTCGGCATCGGCGTCGCCGGGCTGCAGGCGATCGGCACGGCGCGCCGACTCGGCGCCGTGGTCAGGGCGTACGACGTCCGGCCGGAGACGCGCGAGCAGGCGGAGTCGCTGGGCGCGCAGTTCGTCACCCTCAAGACCCAGATCGACGCGACCGGCTCGGGCGGCTACGCCCGCGAGCTCACACCCGAGGAGCGTGCCGCCCAGCAGGCGGAGCTGAACGAGGTGATCGGCGGGATGGACGTCGTGATCACGACCGCCCAGGTCCCGGGCCGGAAGCCGCCGGTGCTGGTGACGAAGGACGCGGTTGCCAAGATGAAGCCGGGCAGCGTGATCCTGGACATGGCCGCGTCCGCGCTCGGCGGCAACTGCGAGCTGTCGAAGGCGGGCCAGACGGTCACGACCGACAACCTGGTCACGATCCTCGCCCCGGACAACCTGCCCGCGACGATGCCGGTGGGTTCCTCGTCCTTCTACGCCCGCAACATCTCGGCGCTCCTCCTCCAGCTCGTGAAGGACGGGCAGCTGAGCCTCGATCCCGCGGACGAGATCGCGGGCCCCGTGACCATCACGCACGGGGGCGAGATTCGCTCCGAGGCCGTGCGCAAGCTCCTGAATCCCGAGGCGAAGGCATGAGCGAAGCACTGCTCGCGGCGCTGACGGTGTTCGTGCTCGCGATCCTGTGCGGCTTCGCCGTCATCTCGAAGGTGCCCGCGACGCTGCACAC
>DATJGH010000119.1:0-5324 GCA_035495215.1 Patescibacteria group bacterium | reverse complement strand
GCCGGACCTGCTCGAGCGTGCGGTGTACGGCCTGCCGGAGCTCCACCGGGAGGAGCTCGCAGCGCTGCGCGACGCCGACGTGCGGATCGTCGCCTCGCCCGGCTGCTACGCGACGGCCTCGATCCTGGCCCTCGCGCCGCTTGCGAGGGCAGGGCTCCTTGGTGACGTCGTGGTCGACGCCAAGAGCGGCGTCTCCGGGGCAGGCCGTGAGGCCAAGCCGGAGATGCACTTCAGCGAGGTCAACGAGAGCGTCAAGGCGTACGGGGTCGATGGGCATCGCCACGTCGCGGAGCTCGAGCAGGAGCTCGGGTTGGCCGCCGGGGCGAGGCTCCCGCCCATCGATTTCCTGCCCCACCTGATCCCGATGACGCGCGGCATCCTCGCGGCCTGCCACGTGCGCACGAGCCGCCCCGTCGAGCAGCCCGAGCTGGACGAGCTGTTCCGCGAGGCCTATGACGGGGAGCGGTTCGTCGAGGTCGTCGGGACGCCGCCGGCGACGAAGCACGTCACCGGCAGCAACACGTACCGCGTTCACGCGCATCACGATGCGCGCACGGGGCGCGTGCTGGTGCTGGGCGCGCTCGACAACCTGGTCAAGGGGGCCGCCGGCCAGGCGGTCCAGGCGTTCAACGTCGTCTTCGGGCTGCCGGAATCGAGCGGACTCGAGCAGCTCCCGCTGGCGCCGTGATCGGCCGCCTCGACCGACTGGCGCCGCTGCCGGACGAGCTGCCCGTCGTGGAGCTCGCGGCCCGCCTGCCCGCCGGATTCCGCACCGGCGCGACCCGGGCCGGGATCAAGGCATCCGGCGCCCTTGATCTCGGGATCCTGGCAATGACCGGCGAGCCCGCGACGGCGGCCGCGACGTTCACGACGAACCGCGTCCAGGCTGCACCCGTTCGGCTGAGCCGATCGAACCTCGAGGCGTCCGGCGGGCGTGTCGCCGCGGTGATCTCGACGAGCGGTTGCGCGAACGCGGCCACGGGCGCCGCGGGCGATCGCGACCAGCGCGACCTCGCCGACGCGCTCGCCGGGACGCTCGGCGTCGAAGCCGAGCAGACGCTCGCGCTGTCCACCGGGCTCATCGGCACCAGGCTGCCGGTGGACGCCATCCGGGCGGCGCTCGCCGGGCTCGTGGCGGGCGGCCTCGCGGCGACCGACGACGCCCTGGCGACCCTTGCCGAGCAGCTGCGCACCACGGATGGCCGCGCAAAGGCCGCCAGCGTCCGCGTCACGCTCCCCGGCGCGGATGGCCGGACCACCGCCTTCACGGTGAGCGGCGTGGCGAAGGGCGTCGGCATGATCCATCCGCGAATGGCGACGATGCTCGCGCTCGTCCTCACGGACGCCGAGGCCGCGCCGGCAACGTTGCGGGCCGTGCTCGCGCCCGTGGTCGAGCGGACGTGGAACCAGCTCACGGTCGACGGCGACACGAGCACCAACGACACCGTGTTCCTGCTCGCCTCCGGGGCGGCCGGCAGGCCCGCGGTCGAGCAGGGGAGCGCAGCCTTTGCCGCCTTCGCCGCCGGGGTCGAGGCCGTCGCCCGATCGCTCGCCCGGCAGCAGGCGGCCGACGGCGAGGGCGCCACCACGCTCGTCACCTGCCAGGTGAGCGGCGCGCCGGACCACGCCCAGGCCAGGGCGGTCGCGCGCGAGGTCGTGGGCAGCAGCCTGGTCAAGGCGGCCATCCACGGCCGCGATCCGAACTGGGGCCGCATCGCGGCGGCCGCCGGGAACGCGTCGCTCGCGGGCGCGCCGGTATCGGTCGACGTGGACCGGCTCGCGATCGCAATCGCGGGCGTTGCCGTCTTCGACGGCGAGCCCCTCGCCTTCGATCGCGACTTCCTGTCGAGGGCCATGGCCTCGCCGGAGGTGCTGATCCGCGTCGATCTCGGCCTCGGCGAGGGCCGGGGCGAGGCGTTCGGCTGCGACCTCACCGAGCAGTACGTGCTCGAAAACTCGGCATACAGCACGTGACCGCCGAGCCGTATTCCGTCCCGCCGCGAGGCGAGCCGGTCATCGTGAAGCTCGGCGGAGAGACGCTCGCGGACCAGCACGACACGCTCCTCGGCGTGGCTGCGCTCGCCGGGGACTACCGGCTCGTGATCGTCCACGGCGGCGGGAAGCGACTCTCCGGCTGGCTCGACCGACTGGGCATCGAGAGTCGCTGGGATGCCGGCCGGCGCGTGACCGGCGACGAGGCCCTCGAGGTCGCCGTGGCCGTGCTCGGCGGCATCGTCAATGCTGAGCTCGTCGGGTCGCTGGTCGGTCTCGGGGTCCAGGCCGTCGGGCAATCGGGCATCGACGCAGGACTCCTCATCGCCGAGCGGATCCCGGAGCTGGGCCGCGTCGCGCGCGTCACCGGCGCGCGACCCGAGCTGCTGGAGGCGCTCCTCGCCGACGGCCGGGTCCCGGTCATCGCGCCGCTCGCCCTCGACGAGTCGGGGGCGATCTGCAACGTCAACGCCGACGAGGTCGCGGCGGGCCTCGCCCGGGCGATGCGAGCGACGCTCGTCATGCTGAGCGACACGGACGGCGTGCGCGACGGCGACGGCCGGCGCATCGAGCGCCTCAACGTCGCCGGCGCGGAGGCGCGCATCGCCGACGGCAGCATCTCCGGCGGGATGATCCCGAAGGTGCGGGGCGGCCTGAGCGTTCTCGATGCCGGAGGGCGCGAGGTCGTCATCGCCGACGGCCGGAGCCCCGACGCGCTGCGCCGAGCTCTCACCGACCCGGGCTTCGGGACGCGCCTCGTCGCTTCGGCCTGACCTCAGGACCCCACGGCGACGCGGGCCCGCGCGCCGGCCCGCTCCCGAGCGGTCCCGGCGACCCAGCTCCGGCTCCGCTGGAGCAGCCGCAGGATCACGGCCTGTTGCGCGTACAGCCGGTTCTCAGCCTGGTCGAAGGCAACGCTCGCGGGCCCGTCGATCACGTCCGCGTCGATCTCGTGGCCGCGATGGGCCGGCAGGCAATGCATGACGATCGCCTCGGGAGCGCCGGCCAGCAGCGCCGAGGTCACCCGGAACGGGGCGAACGCTCGCTCGCGGGCGGCCGCCTCAGCCTCGAAGCCCATCGACGCCCAGACGTCGGTGTAGACGGCGTCAGCGCCGTGGACCGCCGCGACCGGGTCGGTGCCGACCACGACTGAGCTCCCGTGCTCGCGCGCGAGGAGTCGCGCCTCCGCCACGACGGAGGGGTCGGGCCCGTAGCCGATCGGCGTCGCCACGCTGACGTGGAGCCCGACCGCGGCCCCACCCAGGAGGAGCGAGTGGCACACGTTGTTGCCGTCGCCCACGTACGCGAGGCGCTTGCCCGCGAGCCCGCCCAGGTGCTCCTGCAGCGTCACCAGGTCGGCCAGGGCCTGGCACGGGTGCTCCCAGGCGGACAGCGCATTGATCACCGGCACGTCCGCATCCGCTGCGAGCGCCACCAGGTCGTCGTGGTCGTGGATCCGCGCGACGATCACGTCGACATAGCGCGACAGGGTCCTCGCGATGTCGCCGATGGGCTCGCGGCTGCCGAGGCCGACGTCCGCCGCGCTCATCGTTGTCGTGGTGCCGCCCAGCCGGTGCACGCCGACCTCGAAGGACACCCGCGTCCGCAGGCTCGGCTTGTCAAAGAGCAGCGCCGCGTGCTTGCCGGCGAGCGGGTGCGACACGGCGAGACCCGCCCCGCCGCGCGACTTCAGGACGATCGCGTGGTCGACGACGTCGGCGATGCCCTCGGGGCCGAGGTCCGCGATCGACAGCAGGTCGGCTTGCCCGCCGGGGCCGGATGAGGGAAACGGATGCATGCGCGCATGCTAGACAATCCTGCATGACTATGCAAGAATGGCGTTGCCGGCGCATGTTAATGCAGGTCTGAGAGCCGCCACATGCGCTCGCGGCTCCTCGCGAGCCCGCCGCGAACCACGCGGGCGTCTTCCAACGAGCTACGGAGCGAGCGTTGCACAAGGTCGTTCTTGCGTATTCCGGTGGTCTCGACACGTCCGTCGCGGTCGCCTGGCTGCAGGAGCAGCACGACGTCGAGGTGATCACCCTGACGGTCGACGTCGGGGGCGGCTCGCTCCGCCCGGGCGCCGCTGAGCGCGCCATCTCGGCCGGGGCCACGCGCGCCTACGTGGTCGATGCCCGGCGCACGTTCGTCGAGGACTTCGTGTGGCCGGCGCTGCGGGCGGGTGCGATGTACCAGGGCGCCTACCCGCTCGCCACGGCGCTGGCCCGGCCGCTCATCGCCGAGCTGCTCGTCGCCGTCGCCCACGCGGAGGGCGCGGACACCGTCGCGCATGGGTGCACGGGCAAGGGCAACGACCAGGTGCGCTTCGACGTGGCGGTGAAGGCCCTCGACGGGCGCCTCGGCGTCATCGCCCCGATGCGCGTCGGCATGGGCATGACCCGCGAGCAGGAGATCGAGTACGCGCTCGAGCGCGGGATCGACATCCCGGTGACCAAGGCCTCCCCGTATTCGGTCGACGTCAACCTGTGGGGCCGCTCCATCGAGACGGGCGTCCTCGAGGACCCATGGGTCACGCCGCCGCCCGATGCCTACCTGTGGACGGTCGCGCCCGGCGACGCGCCGCCGCCCGTCGAGGTCACGATCGGCTTCGAGGGCGGCACCCCGACGAGCCTCGACGGCAGCCCGATCGACCCGGTCGAGCACGTCGAGGGGCTCAACGCCCTCGCCGGCAGCCACGGCGTCGGGCGGATCGACCATGTCGAGGATCGCCTCGTCGGGATCAAGAGCCGGGAAATCTACGAGGCGCCCGCGGCCGTCGCCCTCCACATGGCCCACCGGGCCCTCGAGGGACTGGCCCTGTCCAAGGACCAGCTCCGCTTCGGCCGGCTGCTCGCCGACGAGGTCGCCCAGGCGACCTACGACGGCCTGTGGTTCACGCGGCTGCAGACGCAGCTGCGCGATTTCGTCACGACGGCGCAGCAGGTGGTGACCGGCGAGGTCCGGATCAGGCTCGACCACGGGACCGCCTCGATCGCCGGGCGGCGCAGCCCGAGCTCCCTCTACGATCGGGCCCTCGCGACCTACGACGTGGGGGACGCGTTCGACCATGCCAGCGCCGTCGGGTTCATCTCGATCTTCGGGCTGCCGCTGCGCACCGAGGCGGCGCGAAGCGGTGCGCTCGCGCGTCCGGAGCAGGTCCTCGACGCGCTGCCGGTCGAGGTCGTCGACGCGGCCAGGCCGGCCCCCAGGGAGACGCCCGTCGCCGTCGGCGGCTGACCCCTCGTGAAGGCCTGGGGCGGGCGGTTCACCGGCTCGCCGGACGAGGTGTCGAGCGCGTTCGGGCGATCGATCGAGGTCGATGCCGAGCTCGC
>DATJGH010000118.1:0-2582 GCA_035495215.1 Patescibacteria group bacterium | reverse complement strand
GCGGGCGCGACGGCGCTAGGAGTCCAGCGACTTGGTCAGGCCACCCAGGAACTGGACATTGGTCTCGGTCTTGGCAAGGCGGTTGAGCAGCAGCTCGATGCCCTCGTTGGTCCCGACGGCCGAGAGCATCCGGCGCATCGTCCAGACCATCTTGAGCGTGCCCTCCTCGAGGAGGAGCTCCTCGCGCCGGGTGCCGGAGCGCATGACGTCAACGGACGGGAAGATCCGCTTCTCGGCGAGCTTCCGGTCGAGGATGAGCTCCGAGTTGCCGGTGCCCTTGAACTCCTCGTAGATCACGTCGTCCATGCGCGAGCCGGTGTCGACGAGGCAGGTGCCGATGATCGTGAGCGAGCCGCCTTCCTCGATCTTCCGCGCCGCGCCGAAGAAGCGCTTCGGCGGGTAGAGCGCGATCGGGTCGATACCACCGGACAGCGTCCGGCCGCTGGGCGGCAGCGCGAGGTTGTATGCCCGGGCGAGGCGGGTGATCGAGTCGAGCAGGATGACGACGTCGCGACCCGTCTCGACCTGCCGCTTGGCGATCTCGAGCGCCATCTCGGCCACGTGCGTGTGGTTCTCGGTCGGCTCGTCGAAGGTCGAGCTGATGACCTCGCCCTTCACGCTCCGGCGCATGTCCGTGACCTCCTCGGGCCGCTCGCCGATGAGCGCGACCATGAGCAGGATCTCCGGGTAGTTCGCGGTGATGCCGTTGGCGATTGCCTTCAGGAGCATCGTCTTGCCGGCCTTCGGCGGGCTGACGATCAGCGCGCGCTGGCCCTTGCCGATCGGGTTCACGAGGTTGACCAGGCGCTGGCTGAGGTTCTTCGGGTCGCTCTCGAGGTTGATGAGCTCGTCCGGGTGGACCGGCGTGAGGTCGTTGAAGACGGGTCGCCGGCGAGCTGTCTCGATGTCGACGCCGTTGACCGAGTCGACCCTGAGCAGGCCCCAGTACTTCTCCTGCTCGCGCGGGGCGCGGACGGCGCCCGCAACGCGGTCCCCGATGCGCAGGCCGAAGCGGCGGACCTGGCTCGAGCTGACGTAGACGTCCTCGTGGCTCGGCAGGAGGCCGTGCCGGCGCATGAAGCCGTAGCCCTCGTCGACGATGTCGAGGATGCCGGCCGCGTAGGCGAGCCCGGCGCGTTCGGTCTGCTCGCGCAGGATCGACTCGACCAGGTCTTCCTTGCGCTCGTCTGCCTGGGTCTCGAGCTCGAGGTCGTGCCCGACCTGGCGCAGCTCGGTGATGCTCATCTCGCGCAGGTCGCTGACGTCGAGGTCATTCCGCTCGCGGGCGGCCTCGAGCTCCTGCATCTCGTCGTATTCGGTTACCGGTGCGCGGCCGCTGCTGCCACCACCGAACTGGCCACGTCGTCGGGGCCGGCGGTTTCGGGTGCGCTGATCTGGTCCTGCCATGGGGAAAGAGGTCACCTGCTTGGGCAAACTGGTTATGGAGCGTCGCCTCTACGGGCGGAGGGCTCACCCACGCCAGGACGAGTCCGCGCGCGGACCGGGGTGGGGATGGCCCGACTATAGGCACGCGACAACCCGCCGTCAATCGTCCCGTGCGTTGCGATTTCGCGCCGCTAGGATTCGCCGCCATGCCCCCGAGCCGCGGTGCCGATTCCGTTCGTCCCTTCGAGCCCTCCGACCTCGACGCGGCCGCACGCCTGCTCGCGGGCCGCCACCGGCGGCACAGGCTCGCCGAGCCGCTGCTCGACCCCGCCTACGAGGACCCAGGCGCGGCGCGCCGGGAGATCGAGGCGCTTCTCCGTGGCGACAGGGCCGCTGGCTGGGTTACGGTCCGCGACGGTGGGGTCGTCGCCTACCTGATCGGGATCGCCAAGACCGAGGCGATCTGGGGCCCCAACGTGTGGGTGGAGGCGGCCGGTCATGCCGCCGAGGACCCCACGCTGGTCCGCGACCTGTACGCCGTCGCGGCGGGCGCCTGGGTCGGCGAGGGCCGGACGAATCACCACGTCCTCGTCCCGGCGTCGGATGCGGCGCTCGTCGAGGCATGGTTCAGCCTCGACTTCGGGCAACAGCACCTGCACGCGGTTGTCGAAGCACCACCCGCTTCGTTCGGGGTCGTGCCCCGCAGCGAGCTGATCATCCGTGCGGCGACGCTCGACGACGTACCGCCGCTCGTCGAGCTCGGGAGGGTCCTGCCGCTGCACCTCCGCCTCTCGCCGGTGTTTTCCCGTGTCCCGGCCGAAACGGACGAGGAAGTCGAGGCCGAGGTTCGGGCGGATCTTGTCGATCCGACCTACCAGTTCTTCGTCGCCGAGCACGTTGGCAAGGTGATCGGGGTCTCGCTCGCCTGCTCGCTGGAGGTGTCGTCAGGCTCGATTGGCCTGAGCCGCCCCGACCACGCCGGCTATCTCGCCCACGCGGCGGTGCTGCCGGAGGCGCGCGGGCTCGGGGCCGGCAGGGCGCTGGGCGATGCCGTGCTCTCCTGGTCGCGCGACCAGGGCTACCGCTCGATCGCGACCGATTGGCGCTCGACGAACACCGAGGCCGACCGCGCCTGGCGCGGCATGGGCTTTCGACCCACATTCAGACGGCTGCACCGCCTCATCGGCTGACCAGTC
>DATJGH010000117.1:0-6238 GCA_035495215.1 Patescibacteria group bacterium | reverse complement strand
AGCGGGACGAATGCGCGGACCACGGTCGTGGTGCCCCGATTCTCCGTGCCCTCGAGCTGTCCCCGGCGGCTGTTGAGATCGCCGATGACGTCGCCCATGAACTGCTCGGGCATCGTCACCTCGACCCGCATCATCGGCTCGAGGACGACCGGGCTCGCCTTGCCGACGGCATCCTTGATGGCCATCGAGGCGGCGATCTTGAAGGCCATCTCCGAGGAGTCGACCTCGTGGTACGAGCCGTCGTGGACGGTCGTCTTGACGTCGACCATCGGATAGCCGGCGTAGATGCCCGTCTCGAGCGCCTCCCTGATGCCTGCCTGGACGGCACGCATGAACTCGCGCGGGATCGTCCCGCCGACGATCTTGTCGACGAACTCGAAGCCCGCCCCGTTCTCGTTCGGCTCGGCGGTGAGCACGACGTGGCCGTACTGGCCCTTGCCGCCGGTCTGGCGCTTGAACAGGCCCGTGCCCTCCGCGGGGCGCCGGATGGTCTCGCGATACGAGACCTGCGGCCGGCCGACGTTGGCCGCGACCTTGAACTCGCGGACCATGCGGTCGACGATGACCTCGAGGTGCAGCTCGCCCATGCCCGCGATGAGCGTCTCGCCGCTCTCCGGGTCCGTCTTGACCCGGAACGTCGGATCCTCCTCGGCCAGGCGCTGGAGGGCGATGCCCATCTTGTCCTGGTCGACCTTGGTCCGCGGCTCGATCTTCACTTCGATGACCGGCTCGGGGAAGGAGATGTTCTCGAGCAGGATCGGATGGTCGGGGTCGCACAGCGTGTCGCCGGTGTAGGTCTCCTTGAGGCCCACGATCGCGCCGATGTCGCCGGCGTAGATCTCGCTGATCTCTTCCCGGTGGTTGGCGTGCATCTCGAGGGCGCGCCCGACGCGCTCCTTCTTGCCCTTCGCGCTGTTCAGCACGTACGAGCCGGCCTTGAGCGTGCCCGAGTAGACCCGGAAGAACGCAAGGTGGCCGACGAACGGGTCGGTGGCGATCTTGAACACGAGGCCCGAGAGCGGCTCCTTGTCGTCCGGCGTGCGCACGAGCTCCTGGTCGGTGCCCGGCTTGATCCCGATCGTGGGCGGCACGTCGAGCGGCGAAGGCAGGAACTCGGTGACGGCGTCGAGCATCGGCTGCACGCCCTTGTTCTTGAGCGCGGAGCCGGTCAGGACCGGCACGAACTTCGACTGGAGCGTGCCGAGCCGGAGGCCGTGGCGGATCTCGGCGGTGGTGAGCGCCTCGCCCTCGAGGTACTTGTGGGTCAGCGTGTCGTCGGCCTCGGCGACGATCTCGACCATCCTCTCGCGCCAGGTGGCGGCGTCCGCCTTGAGCGCTTCGGGGATCTCGACCACGTCGATCTTCGAGCCCAGGTCGTCGCGATACAGGATCGCCTTCATCTCGATGAGGTCGATGACGCCCTCGAAGCGGTCCTCCGCGCCGATCGGCAGCTGGATCGGCACCGGCCGGGCGCCCAGTCGGTCGACGATCATGTCGACGCAGCGCCAGAAGTCGGCGCCGGTGCGATCGAGCTTGTTGATGAAGCAGATCCGCGGCACGGAGTACTTGTCCGCCTGGCGCCAGACCGTCTCGGACTGTGGCTCGACGCCGGCGACCCCATCGAACACGACGACCGCGCCATCGAGCACGCGCAGGCTGCGCTCCACCTCGACGGTGAAATCCACGTGCCCGGGCGTATCGATGATGTTGATCTTGTGGTCGTTCCAGAAGCAGGTCGTGGCCGCGGCGGTGATGGTGATGCCGCGCTCCTGCTCCTGCGGCATCCAGTCCATCGTGGCCGCGCCCTCGTGGACCTCACCGAGCTTGTAGATCTTCTTCGTGTAGAAGAGGATCCGCTCGGTCACGGTGGTCTTGCCCGCGTCGATGTGGGCGATGATCCCGATGTTCCGCGTCTTGGCGAGCGGTACCTGGCGTGTCATGGCTGGAGGCTTCCGCTGGCTACCACTTGAAATGGCTGAAGGCCTTGTTGGCCTCGGCCATCTTGTGGGTGTCCTCGCGCCGCTTCACGGCAGCGCCGAGGCCGTTCATCGCGTCGACGAACTCGGAGGCGAGCTTCTCGGACATGCTCTTGCCGCTGCGCTTCCTGGCGGCCTGGACGAGCCAGCGCACGCCGAGCGAGAGCCGGCGATCGCCCCGGATCTCGACCGGGACCTGGTACGTGGCGCCACCGACGCGGCGCGGCTTGACCTCGATGATCGGGGTCGCGTTGCGCAGCGCCGACTCCATGACCTCGAGGCCGGGCCGGCGCGCGGACGCCTCGGCGCGGGCGAGGGCCTGCCGCAGGATGCGCGAGGCGAGCCGGCGCTTGCCGTTGGTCATCAGCTTGGCGTGGAAGCGCTCCGTCGTGCGGTTGACGGGCTGCTCCTCGTACTTGGTCTTGCGGGCGATCCCGGCGCGGCGCGGCATCTAGGCCCTCCCGCCGACCGCGGGCGCGGCCTTGGCGCCGTACTTGCTGCGACCCTGCTTGCGGTCGCGGACGCCGGCGGCATCGAGCGTGCCGCGGATGATGTGGTACTTCACCGAGGGCAGGTCCTTGACCCGGCCGCCCCGGACGAGCACGACCGAGTGCTCCTGCAGGTTGTGGCCGATGCCCGGGATGTACGCCGTGACCTCCATCTGGTTGGTCAGGCGCACGCGCGCGATCTTGCGCAGCGCGGAGTTCGGCTTCTTGGGCGTCATCGTCCGCACCTGGAGGCACACGCCGCGCTTCTGCGGGGCGCCCGGGATGGGCACCTGGCGCTGGCGCAGGCTGTTCCAGTTCTTGCGCATCGCGGGCGCCTTGATCTTCGCGATCTTGGCGCGCCGGCCGTGGCGCACGAGCTGGTTGATCGTCGGCACGAAGACAGAACCTCGGTTGTTGATGATGGTCAACAGGCGGCGCGGTGGCGAGCACCGCGGCCGATGTACGCCGGGGTCGCTGGACCCAGCGGCACGAAGGCGGAGTTTATCAATCTGCGGAACGTGGTGTCAAACGTGGAGCGACCCCCGCCGGAGCGTCCGGCGAGGGTCGGGTTCCCGCATGTGGTCGGTCCCGGCAGGATGCCGCCGGGGCGCGCAATCAGCTCTTGACGTCGTCCTCGTCGCCGTCCTTGCCGGCCCCGGCCGCCGCGGCCTCGGCCTCGACCAGGAACGGGTTGAACTCGGACTCCTCGGCGACCGGCTCGGTCTTGCCGAGCAGGGCCACGTCGTCGTCCGGTGCCGGCCGCTCCGGCCCTCCCTCGAGGAAGGGGTTGTAGGCATCGGAACCCGCGTCGAGCGCCTCGCCGGCAAGGGCCTCGAGGGCCGCCCGGCGCTCGCGCTCCTTGCGCGCCGCGAGGTTCGCGGGTGCGCCGGAGCCTGCCGGGATGAGCTTGCCGATGATGACGTTCTCCTTGAGCCCGATCAGGTGGTCCTTGGCGCCGTTGATCGCCGCCTCGGTGAGCACCCGGGTCGTCTCCTGGAACGACGCCGCCGCCAGGAAGCTGGAGGTGTTGAGCGAGGCCTTGGTGACGCCGAGGAGGACGGTCTGGGCCGTGGCAGGCTCGCCGCCCTCGGCAAGGACGCGGTTGTTGACCTCCTCGAAGTCGAGCCGGTCGATCAGCTCGGTCGGCAGCAGCTCGCTGTCGCCCGGCTGGTCGATGCGGACCTTGCGCAGCATCTGGCGAACGATGATCTCGATGTGCTTGTCGTTGATCGTGACGCCCTGGCTGCGGTAGACCTTCTGGACTTCCTTGACCAGGTAGCGCTGGACCGCGTCGCGGCCCCGGGTGTCGAGGTACTCCTGCGGGTTGATCGGCCCGTCGGTGATCGGGTCGCCGGCACGGACGTCCTGGCTCTCGGCGACGAGCAGCCGGGCGTTGTGCGGAATGGCGTACTCGCGCTCGACGATGTCCTCGCCGCGAACGACGAGGCCGTCGCCGGTCTTGACGAGGAAGCCCGCCACCGGCGCGACGACGTCCGTCCCGCCGTCGACGCGGGCGACCACCTGGCCGAGGGCGACCGAGTCGCCCGCGGCCGCCAGCAGCTCGGCCTTCTTGGGCACGTTCAGCGGCGAGTCGTAGGACTCGCGGCTGGTGACCTTGACCTTCGTGCCGGTGTCGGCGCGGATGATCGAGACGGAGCCGTCGATGTGGCTGATCTCGGCCTTGCCCTTGGGCACGCGGGCCTCGAACAGCTCCTCGACGCGGGGCAGGCCCGCCGTGATGTCGAGGCCCGCCACACCGCCGGTGTGGAAGGTTCGCATCGTCAGCTGGGTGCCCGGCTCGCCGATGGACTGCGCGGCGATGATGCCCACTGCCTCGCCCACGCCGACCGGCTCGCCGGAGGCGAGGTTGCGGCCGTAGCACCGGCGGCACACGCCATAGCGCGCCTCGCAGGTGAGCGGTGAGCGGACGAGGACCTCCTCGATCGAGGCGTCCTCCAGCCTCTGGGCGACCTCCTCGGTGATCATCTCGTTGCGATCGACGAGGAGCGCGGGGTTCTTGCCCTTGGCCTTCGGGTCGTGCATCGGCGCGGCGGCGAGCCGGCCGACGAGGCGCCGGCGGAACTCGTCGAGGACGTTGCGCCGGGTGGTGTCGTCTGTCGCGGGCCAGGTGGCGCCGGTCATGTCGGCCGTGTCGACCGCCGTGATCCAGCTCCCCTCTTCCGTGCCGCAGTCCTCGTCGCGGGTGATGACGTCCTGGGCGACGTCGACCAGGCGCCGGGTCAGGTAGCCCGAGTCCGCGGTGCGGAGCGCCGTGTCGGCGAGGCCCTTGCGGGCGCCGTGGGTGGAGATGAAGTACTCGAGGACCGACATGCCCTCGCGGAAGTTGCTGCGCACGGGCACGTCGATGATCCGGCCCGATGGGTCGGCCATGAGGCCGCGCATCGCGCCGAGCTGGCCGATGTTGCCCTTGTTCCCGCGGGCGCCGGAGTCGGTCATCATCCGGAGGGCGTTGTCCTCCGGGAGCTGCGCCATCATCGCGGCCGAGATGCCGTCGGTCGTGCGCTTCCACAGCTCGACGACCTGCTCGTAGCGCTCCTCCTCGGTGATGAGGCCGCGCTGGAACTGCTTGTCGATATCGCTGACCTGGCTGTCGGCAGCCTTGAGCGACTCGGCCTTCTGGGGCGGTGTGACGATGTCCCACAGCCCGATGGTCATGCCGCCGCGGGTCGCGAACTCGAAGCCGACGCTCTTGATGCCGTCCACGAGGTTGGCGGTGTCGGCGGGGCCGAGCAGCCGGTAGCACTCGTCGACGAGGCGCTTGAGGTCGGTGCGGCGCATCTCGCGGTTGGTCAGCTCGGTGAACCGGAGCCGATCCGGGGCGATCTGGTTGAAGATGATTCGCCCGACCGTGGTCCGGACGCGCATCGAGCGGAGCTCACCCGCTGCCTCGTCCCAGCCGTTGACGACAACCTCGATGGGCTCGTGCAGCTCGAGGTGGCCCTGGCCGTGTGACTGCACGGACTTGCCGGCCTTGTCGAGCATCATGCCGTCGCCCTCGCCGACACGACCGCTCGCACCTCCGAGGCCGCGGGCGGTGAGCTCGTAGGCGTAGAGCGCCTCATCCTCGCTGGCGAAGATGCGGAGCGGGAGCGACTTCTTCCTGGAGCCGGTGATCTCGCGCTCCATGGTCAGGTAGTAGCAGCCGAGGACCATGTCCTGGGTCGGCGCCACGACCGGCGTGCCATCGGCGGGCGAGAGCAGGTTCGCGGTCGACAGCATCATCGTCCGCGCCTCTTCCTGGGCGGCCGAGGACAGCGGCACGTGGACCGCCATCTGGTCGCCGTCGAAGTCGGCGTTGAACGCGGTGCAGACGAGCGGGTGGATCTGGATGGCCGAGCCCTCGACGAGCACCGGCATGAACGCCTGGATACCCAGGCGATGGAGCGTCGGGGCGCGGTTCAGCAGGACCGGATGGTCCTTGATGACGTCCTCGAGCACGTCCCAGACCTCGGGTCGGACGCGCTCGACGATGCGCTTGGCACTCTTGATGTTGTGGGCGAAGCCCTTCTCGACGAGCTGGCGCATGACGAACGGCTTGAACAGCTCGAGCGCCATCTTCTTGGGCAGCCCGCACTGGTGCAGCTTGAGCTCCGGGCCGACGACGATGACCGAGCGGCCCGAGTAGTCGACGCGCTTGCCGAGCAGGTTCTGGCGGAAGCGGCCCTGCTTGCCCTTGAGCATGTCGGACAGGCTCTTGAGCCGGTGGTTGCCGGTGCCCGCGATCGCGCGGCCGCGGCGGCCGTTGTCGATCAG
>DATJGH010000116.1:0-19182 GCA_035495215.1 Patescibacteria group bacterium | reverse complement strand
GGCCTCGGCACGCCGGCCGGCGAGGCCGCGGCCAGGTTCACGCTGAAGCGGATCGACGGCTACGACGCCACCCAGCCGATGCACCGGGCCGGGGCGGCGCCGGTCCACGACGCCCTCGCGCTGTGCTCGATCATCGATCCCTCGGTCGTGACCACCGAACGCATCCCGGTCGACGTGGAGGTGTTCGCCGAGCTGTCGGTCGGGCGGACCGTGTGCGACTTCCGGTTCAGGAGCGGCAAGCCAGCGAACGTCGACTTCGCGATGGACGCCGACGAGCCCAGGTTCGTCAGGATGCTGCTGGAGATCCTCGGCCGTACCGCCTGACCGCAGCCGGAAGCCTCAGGCGGGGCTCCACAGCGCGTTGAGGATCCGCCAACCGTCCGGCGTCCGGACCAGGTGCAGGCAGTCGATGAACGGCAGCGCGTGGACGACAGCGCTCCACACCCGGTCCTACTCGTCCGATGACGTCCCGCCGCCGGTGGGCTCCTTGCCCTTCGGCCAGTAGAGCTCCTTCTTGACCTGCGCCTCCGGGAAGCCGAGGCCCAGGAGCGTCTCCTCGGCCGAGATGATCATGTCCGGGTTGCCACAGATGTAGGCAATGGTGTCGGCCGGTGTCAGGCCGAGCTCTTCGCAGATCGGGGCGACGATCGACTCGACGCGGCCCGTGCGCCCGGTCCAGCCGGCGTTCTCGCTCGCATTCGGTCGGGAGACCGTCGGGATGTACGTGACCGGGTACTCGCCGCTCCGCTCCCAGTCCTCGAGCATCGCGCGGTAGCCGAGGTCCCGCTCGTACGAGACGCCATTGAGGAACACCGTCTTCCGTGGCGCCCCGTCGATGAGCAGCTGGCGCATCATCGCCACGAACGGGGCATTGCCGGTGCCGGACGAGATGAACAGATGCGTTCGGTCGTCATCCGGCTCGAGGGTGAACTTGCCCTTCGGCCCGATCATCCGCATCCGGTGGCCGACCGGCAGCCGCCACAGCAGCGGCGTGAACTGCCCGCCTTCCACGAGCCGCACGTACATCTCGTAGCCGTCGCTGCCGGCGACGGCCGGCGGGGACGCGACCGAGTACGGCCGTTGGACGATCCGCTGCCCGGTCGGCGTCGTCGGGTCCTCGGTGAACACGCCGATCGTCATGTACTGGCCGGCACTGAACGGGGTCGGCTCGCCATCGAAGCGGACCCAGAACGTCGAGAGCGACTCCGTGGCGTCGTCGCGGCGTACGAGGGACGCGTTGTACTGCGGCGCGTCGGGGACGATGACGCGCGCGTCGAGCTCGATCACATGCCGATGGTAGCCACCATCCGGGCAGCAAAGGTTGAACTGAGACGCCACCTCACGGGCCGCGAGCCCCTAGGCCGCCCGACATCGAACGAGGGCGCGACGCCCCCTCGCGCGTACAATTCGGGCCTCCCATGACGCAGACGATCGAACCGACCACCGCGGAGCGCGCCCACAAGGCGGCGAAGCGCTACATCTACGCCTGGGGCGACGGCGCCGCCGAGGGCAACGGGGGCATGAAGGACCTCCTCGGCGGCAAGGGCGCGGGGCTCGCCGAGATGACCCGCGCCGGCCTGCCGACGCCGCCCGGTTTCACGATCACGACCGCCGCGTGCAACGACTACTTCGCCGCGGGCGAGAAGCTCCCGGAGGGGCTGTGGGACGACGTCCTCGACGCCCTGCACGATGTCGAGCGGCAGACCGGCAAGGGCTTCGGCGACCCCTCCAACCCGCTGCTGGTCAGCGTCCGATCCGGCGCCAGGTTCTCGATGCCCGGGATGATGGACACGGTCCTCAACCTCGGGCTCAACGAGGAGACGCTGGCCGGCCTGCTCAAGCTCACTGGCAACGAGCGCTTCGGCTGGGACGCCTACCGCCGCTTCATCCAGATGTTCGGCCGGATCGTCATGGACGTGAAGGCGGAGCGCTTCGACGAGCCGCTCGAAGCTCGCAAGCGGGCGCACGGCAAGGACGCCCGCGACACCGACCTGAACGTCGACGACCTCAAGGAGCTCGTCGCCGAGTTCAAGGCGGTCGTGCGGCAGGACACGGGCCGCGAGTTCCCGACGGATCCGCTCGAGCAGCTGGACCTCGCGATCAAGGCCGTGTTCGCGAGCTGGTTCGGCAAGCGCGCCAACGACTACCGCAACAGCCAGAAGATCGCGCACGACCTGGGCACGGCGGTGAACGTCGTGACCATGGTCTTCGGCAACATGGGCGACGACTCCGGGACGGGCGTCGCCTTCACCCGCAACCCCAACACCGGCGAGAACCAGCTCTTCGGCGAGTACCTGACCAACGCCCAGGGCGAGGACGTCGTCGCGGGCATCCGGACGCCATCGCCGATCAGCCAGCTCGCCAGCGACATGCCGGAGGTCTACGACGAGTTCAATCGCATCGGCCGGCAGCTGGAGCGGCATTACCGCAACGTCCAGGACCTCGAGTTCACGATCGAGCGCGGCCGCCTGTACATGCTCCAGACGCGCGACGCGAAGCGGACGGCGGCAGCGGCCGTGAAGATCGCGACGGACATGGTCGACGAGGGCGTCATCTCGCCCGAGGAGGCCGTCGGGCGGATCGAGCCGGCCCAGGTCGACCAGCTGCTGCGGGCAACGTTCGACCCGTCCGCGCTCAAGACTGCCAGGCGCATCGTCAAGGGCCTCAACGCGTCACCCGGTGCGGCGGTCGGCAAGGCCGTCTTCGACGCCGACACGGCGGTCGAGTGGGTGAGCCGGGGGGAGAAGGTCATCCTCGTCCGCATCGAGACGTCCCCGGATGATTTCCACGGCATGGCCGTGGCAGAGGGGATCATCACGGCCCGCGGCGGCGCGACCTCACACGCTGCCGTCGTCGCCCGCCAGATCGGCAAGCCGTGCGTGGCCGGCTCGGCGGCACTGGATGTGGACTACGGAGGGAAGGCGGCGTCGTGCTCGATCACGGGCATCGACTTCGCGGAGGGCGACTGGCTGAGCCTCGACGGCACCACCGGCGACCTGTACCTCGGCCAGCTGCCCACGGTCAGCGCCCGCTTCGAGGATCAGCCCGAGCTGCAGCGGATCCTCGGCTGGGCGGACGGAATCCGACGCATGGGCGTCTGGACCAACGCCGACAAGCCCGAAGAGGCGGCCCAGGCGCGTGGCTACGGCGCCCAGGGCATCGGCCTGTGCCGGACCGAGCACATGTTCCGTGAGGGCGAGCGCCTCGAGATCGTGCGCGGCGCCATCCTCGTGGCCGGCGTCGCGACGCGGGCCAAGGCGAAGGCTTCCGCCGGAGAGGCGCTGAGCGACGACGAACGCGAAGCGGTCGCGACCTTCGACAAGGCGCTGGGCGAGCTCGAGGCCCTCCAGCAGGGCGACTTCGAGGGCATCTTCAAGGCCATGGACGGCCTGCCGGTGGTCATCCGCCTGATCGACCCGCCCCTGCACGAGTTCCTGCCCAATCTCGAGGAGCAGCTGGTCAAGGTGACCCGGGCCGAGGACAAGGGCGGGGCCACCCCAGAGGACGAGGAGCTCCTGCGCACGATCAGGTCGATGCACGAGCAGAACCCGATGCTCGGCCTGCGCGGCGTTCGACTGGGGCTGATGATCCCGGACTTCGTGAAGGTCCAGACGCGGGCCATCCTGAACGCCCAGATCAAGGTCAAGCAGGCGGGCGGCAACCCGATCGCCAAGATCATGATCCCGCTCGTCGGCCACGTGAACGAGCTCGCGCGGACCCGCGAGCTGCTCGAGGCCGAGGCGAAGGCGGTCGAGTCGAAGGCGGGCGTCAAGGTCAACTACAAGTTCGGCACCATGATCGAGGTGCCGCGTGGCGCATTGACCGCGGACGAGATCGCGCGCGAGGCCTCGTTCTTCAGCTTCGGCACGAACGACCTGACGCAGATGACGTTCGGCTTCTCGCGTGACGACGCCGAGGGCGGCTTCCTCCTCAAGTACGTCGAGGACAGGATCCTGCCGGTCAACCCGTTCCAGACGCTGGACGACGCGATCGTCGGGCTGATGAAGATCGCCGTCGACAAGGGCAGGGCCACCCGGCCCGACCTCGAGATCGGAATCTGTGGCGAGCACGGTGGCGATCCCGAGTCCATCGCCAAGGTCGAGCGGATCGGCCTCGACTACGTGTCCTGCTCGCCGTTCCGGGTACCCGTTGCCCGCCTCGCGGCGGCGCAGGCCACGCTCGCCGCCAAGTCCGCGCTCGCTGCGAACGACCGCTAACCCGGTGGCCGGCGAGGCCTTCAGCGCGGAGCAGGCGGCGGCGCGCGCCGGCGTGCCGGTCGATCGCCTGTCCGAGCTCGTCGATCGCGGGATCATCAAGCCGGGCTCGAACCAGCGGTTCTCGGTGGGTGACGTGCGGCGCGCGCGGATCATCGAGGCGCTGCTCGAGGCGGGGCTCCCATTGGCTGCGCTCGCCGAGGGCTTCGGGCGAGGCTTGCTGTCCCTGGAGTTTCTCGATAGCCCCGAGTACGACCGATTCCCGCAGCTCAGCGACGAGACCTTCGGCCAGGTCAGCGAGCGGACCGGGGTGCCCTACAGCCTGCTCGCGGTGATCCGCGAGACCGGCGGCTTTGCGTCCCCGTCGATCGACGACCACATTCGCGAGGACGAGCTCCGAGTCGTGCCGTTCGTCGAGATCCAGGTCCGCCTCGGCTTCGACCATGTCGCAATCGAGCGATTGCTTCGCGCCGAGGGCGACAGCCTCCGCCGAATTGCCGAGGCCGAGGCCGAGTGGTGGCGCACGCAGGTGGCTGGCCCTCGTCTGGACGCCGGCGAGTCGGGGATCAGTGTCGCGGCCGTGGACGTTTCCGCTGAGCTGAACCATGCGTCGGAAGCCGCGCTCCTTGCGATCTGGAACGCCCAGCAGGCGCAGACGTGGATGGCCAACATCATCGGCGGGTTCGGCTACCTCCTTCAGCGCGAGGGTCTGTATCAGGCGGAGGAGCAGCCGCCCGCGATCTGTTTCCTGGATATCACCGGCTACACGCGGCTGACCCAGGAACGCGGGGACCGGGCCGCCGCCGACCTCGCCGAGCGCGTCGCACGCCTGGTCCAGCGCACTTCAGCTGCTCACGCCGGCCGACCGGTGAAGTGGCTCGGCGACGGCGTGATGTTCTTCTTCCGCCACCCCGGGCAGGGCGTTCTCGCCGCGCTGGAGATGGTCGACGGTGTCGTCACCGCGGGTCTGCCGCCGGCGCACGTCGGACTCCACGCCGGCCCGGTGGTGCTGCAGGAGGGCGACTACTACGGCCAGACCGTGAACGTCGCGGCGCGGATCGCCGACTACGCGCGACCGGGCGAGGTGCTCGTGAGCGGGGCCGTCTTCGAGGCGGCGCGCAAGACCGATGGGGTGCGCTTCACCGAGATCGGCGCGGTCGAGCTGAAGGGTGTCTCGGGAACGGTGCAGCTGCACGCGGCGCACGGGGCAGCGTAGCCGTCGGGGGCGTTTAGACCGGTTTCGCGGCCGGAAGCGCGCCCGCTAGTACCACTGGGTCCCTCGCCGCAGGGGGCGTGAGGCGCCATCTTCACGCGGTGGAGACAGGTACCCAGGACCACTATCGGGTCCTCCAGGTCGATCCCAGCGCAGAGGTCGACGTCATTCAGGCCGCCTACCGCGTGCTGGCGCGCCGCTACCACCCCGATCTGGCCGGCGACGACACCGTGATGAAGCGGATCAATGCGGCCTGGGAGGTCCTCGGCGACAAGGACCGACGCGCCGGTTACGACCGCGCTCGATCGGGCGGTGGCACCTTCGCCCAAGCGCCGATCGTGACCTCCGAGCCGACGGCACGTGCGGCCTCGCCCGATCACGCCGGACCGCCGCAAGGCAGGCCCTTCGGAACGGTTCTCACCTACGGGCGCTACGAGGGCTGGTCCCTCGGTCAGGTCGCCCTCGTCGACCCGGAGTTTCTCGAGTGGATGCGCTCCGTACCCGGCGGTCGGTACCTGCGGCCCGAGATCGATGCCATCCTCAAGGAGGTCCGCGGGCCGCTCGCCGGAGCCGGCAGGTTCGGCTCGGGTGGCGTGAACACCGCCCAGCGCATGCGTGAAGCGGGTGTCCTCATCGGCTAGGTCGAACGACCAGCACGCGTGCGACGCCTCGGCCAAGATGACGGGGTGCAGCGGCATCGGGTCCTGATCGTCGGCGGTGGCTTCGGTGGCCTGTACGCGGCGCGTCGGCTGGGCGGGGACGAGCGCATCGACCTGACGCTCGTGGATCGGCGCAACCACCACGTCTTCCAGCCCCTGCTGTACCAGGTCGCCACGGGCGCGGTCGCGCCCGGGGACATCGCCCAGCCGCTCCGCAGCATCCTGCGCAAGAACCAGAACACGACGGTGCTGCTCGGCGAGGCGATCGGGCTCGATCCGGTCGAGCGCGAAGTCGAGCTATCCGATGGCGGGCCGATCGGCTACGACACGCTCATCGTGGCCACGGGCGCCCGACACTCATTCTTCGGGCACGACGATTGGGCCACCCACGCCGCGGGTCTCAAGTCGATCGACGATGCGACGCGGATCCGGCGAGAGATCCTCATCGCCTTCGAAGCCGCCGAGCGCGAACACGTGGCGGAGCGCCGCCGCGAGTGGATGACCTTCGTGATCGTCGGCGGCGGCCCAACCGGGGTCGAGCTCGCCGGGGCGCTCGGCGAGATCGCGCACGACACGCTTCGGCGGGATTTCCGCTCGATCAATCCGCCGGACGCCCGGATCGTCATCATCGAGATGCTGGATCGCGTGCTGTCGGGGTACCCGGCGGGCAGATCGAAGTCGGCCCAGCGGCAGCTGGCGCGACTCGGCGTCACCGTCCGGACCGGGACGAAGGTGACGGACATCACCGAGAGCGAGGTCATCGTGGAGCCCGCCACGGGCGGGCCGCCGGAGCACATTCCCGCGCGGACGGTCCTCTGGGCCGCGGGCGTGCAGGCCTCGTCCTTTGCCCGGGTCGTGGCGGCGGCGACGGGAGCCGAGGCGGACAGGGCGGGCCGGATCCGCGTCGGGCCGGACCTGACGATCCCGGGCCACCCTGAGATCTTCGTCATCGGCGACGCCGCGATCCAGCCCTGGAAGCCGGATCGACCGGTTCCCGGCGTGGCCCAGGGTGGGATTCAGGGTGGTCGCTACGCGGCGCGGGCGATCACCCGCCGGCTCGATGGTGAGCCCGGCGAGCCCTTCCGATTCCGGGATCTCGGCGACGTCGCCGTCATCGGCCGCCTGTCCGGCGTGACGAACATCCCGTGGCTCGGGCCGTTCGGTCGAACCGGGGGCTTCGTCGCCTGGCTCATCTGGCTCGGCATCCACATCGTCAACCTCGCAGGCTTCCACAACCGGGTGATCGTGCTGATCCGCTGGGCGTGGAGCTTCGTCACCCACGGTCGCGGCTCGCGGCTGATCACCGGTGAGCCGCTCGTTCCCGAGATCCAGGAGCCGGAGCCGCCGGCATGACCGGTCGCGGGGACCGCGCGGAGCGGGATGGCGAGCTGGTCATCGAGGACAACCGGGACGCGCGTCGGTACGAGGCGCGGCTGGAGGGTCAGCTCGCCGGCTGGGTCGACTACGGGCGCGTGCGGACACGGCTCGTGGCCCTGCATACCGAGGTGCCTCCGGAGTTCGGGGGTCGCGGGATCGCGACGGCACTGGTCCGTCGCGTGCTCGACGATGCACGCGCGGCAGGCCAGACGGTCACCCCGCGCTGCCCGTTGTTCGCGAGCCACTTCCGGCGCCATCCGGAGGACGCGGACCTGCTCGCCCCGCCGACAGAGCGCTAGGGCCTGCCCGCGAGCGCGGTGGGCGTCTCAGCGCGCTCGACGGATCTCCGGCCGGATCATCCCGAGCGCCGTGCGTGGGAGGTGCCTCGGGATCCGGTGGACCGATCCCTCGATCGGAGCGACCAGCGGCTCGAGCGCCTCGCGGTCCGCGCCGAGGCACTCGCAGCTCGCCTTCTCGAGGCGGGCCTGGTCGAGGATGTGGACGATGCCGCGCCGGAACTCCGCAGCGCCTTCCCGGGCGAAGCGCGCACCCACCGTCGACACGGCGGGACGCGACACCCCGAGCAGGTCGGCGAATGCCTCCTGGGTCAGCGGGAACGTCGACTTGCCGATCCGGTCGCTGGTGAGCAGCAGCCACCTGGCCGCGCGCTGGTCGAGCGTATGCAGGCGGTTGCACGCGACCGTCTGCGCGAGATGGCGCAGGAGCGAGATGGCGTAGCGGGTCACCAGCCGCTGCAGGGCCTCGCTGGACTTGAGCGCGGCCCGGAAGCGCTCCGCGGGCATCGACTGCGCGACGCCGGGCACGAGCACGGCCGCGTCCATCAGGCCGGTATCGCCGACGGCCGCGGACACGCCGACAACGCCCTCGGGCCCGACGATCGTCACGCCGGCGGTTCGACCGTCGGCCATCGTGACCGAAAGGGCGACGAGCGCCGATTCGGGGAAGAAGACGCGACGAACCGGCGCGTGGGCGTGCACGAGCGATCGCTCGGCGTCCAGGCGCACGCGCTCGAGGTCGCGACGGAAGGTCTCGGCATCCCGCGACGGAAGCGAGGCCAGCAAGTCGGGTCCGTGCCCGCCGTTTCCGGCGGCAAGGACGTTGCTGCCCATGCCCCAAGGATCGGGCCGGGGGATTACAGGAGGGTTATCCGATCTGTTCCGAGGTTGACAGAAGCGCAACGGCCGAGCGGCTAGGCTCTCCTTCTGTCACGATCTTGCAAGACCCCGCAGGATCACGCCTCGCCATCTGAGGGAGCCGATGCAAGGTCCCGAGCGCGCGACGCCCCCCGCAGTCGGGTTCCCACCGACGGTCAGCGCCCGCGTCGCGAGTCGACCGGCATCCATCGCCAACCGCATCGCGGATGCCGCCTGGGGCGTCCTGCATACCGTGGGCGCCCATCGCTGGCGCGAGGGCTACGAGACCGACCTCGAGCGGGGCTGGAGTCGCTACCGGGGCTCGCGCTGCACGATCTGCGACGAGCCCTGGGAGGGCTGGTAAGTCCCTCCCGGCTCCGAGGGGTTGTCGCGAGGGGCGCGCCGACCGGCGATGAAGCCGCGGACCCAGGCGAGCACGGCAAGCGCCAGGAGCACCCGGCCGCCGAGGAGGCGGTAGAGGACGACGCGGCGTAACCAGCCAAACATGGCCCAACCGTGGCAGATGGCACGTTGCCGTCATCTGTCGCTCCTGGCGATCGACCGCACAGGCACCTCGCACGTTGCACCGGTCGCCGATCGAGCCGCCCTACCATCGCCGCGTGGAGCACACGGCGGTCACGGTCCTCGAGGTCGGCGCGATCCTCCTCGCCGCTGCCGGCGCCGGCTGGGTCGCCCGGCGGCTCACCCTTCCCGCGATCGTCGGCTATCTCGCCGTCGGCCTGATCGTGTCGCCGTTCACGCCGGGCTACGTCGCCGACCGCGGCCAGGTGAGCCTGTTCGCCGAGCTCGGGGCGATCCTGCTGCTGTTCGAGGTCGGCATCGAGGTCGACCTTCGGGAGCTGCGGCGCGAGCACCCGGCCATGCTCTGGGCGGTCCCGGCCCAGATGGCCGCGACCTTCGGGATCTCGACTGCCGTGTTCCTGCTCCTGGGTCTCGAGCTGTCGGCGGCAGCCCTCCTCGGCCTCGCGGTCGCGATGTCGTCCAGCGTCGTGGTCGTGAACATCACCCGCTCGAGGCGCCGGACCACCGACGCCGAGACGGATCACCTGCTCATCGGCTGGTCGGTGCTCCAGGACGTCGTCGGCGTGGGTGGTGCGATCCTGCTCCTCGCGGCCCTCGGCGCTGGGCAGCCGCTGTACCTCACGATCCTCGGGCTGGTCGTCTTCGGAGTGCTGGCCGCGGCGACGGCCTGGCTGCTGCCCCGGGTGCTTGCCGGCATGCGCAGCGAGCCGGACCTGTTCCTCGCCGTGTCCGTGGCCACCGGCCTCGCCGTCGCCGGTGCCGGCGCGCTTCTCACGGGCATGCCGCTCGCGCTCGCGGCGTTCATCGCCGGCGTGACGATCAGCGAGGGCCCGGTATCGTCCGAGGCACGCAGGCGGCTCCTGCCGTTCCGCGACCTATTCGCGATCTTCTTCTTCGTCGCGATCGGCACGCTCATCGATCCCGGCGCCCTGGGCAGGGGCCTCGGCTGGCTGGCGATCAGTGTCGTCCTGGTGGTGGTTGCGAAGTCGCTCGTGATCTACGTGCTCGGGCGGCTCGCGGGCCTGCCGGCGAACCACGGCCAGCTCGCCATCGGCCTCGGTCAGATCGGCGAGTTCGGGTTCGTGCTGGCCACGGTCGCCGTCGCCCGGGGCGTGCTGCCGAGCGAGGTCTACGCGGCGTTGCTTGCCGCCGTCGCCGTGTCGATCGGCGCCTCCTCGATCCTCGTCCGGGTCATCCGGCCAGCTCGAGCGACTGCCCCCGCCTGATCGGTGCGTCCGCGCGCCGGACGACCGGACGATCAGCGGCGCGTGCACGGGACCAACGTCCGGCCTTCCGGGACCGAATCGCCAGTAGGTTTGCAAGGTTCGGGTTTCCACAATTCCTGCACCCGAACTGGGGTGCGCCGACTGGCGCCTACCACGGTCGAAGCAGGGGGTCAGGTACCTCGTCCGATGTGGTCCAAGGGGTCATCGCGCACCGCGGTTGATCCGTCCCGGCGGGGGCGGCGACTTGCGCTGGACCCGCGCGGCCAGGGACTCGTCGAGTTCGCGATCGCGTTCCCCGTGGTGATGCTGATGATCGCCTTCGGCGTCGACTTCGGACGTGTGTTCCTGGGCTGGGTCACGCTCAACAACGCGGTCCGCGAGGCGGCCAACTACGCCTCGATCAACCCGGACGCCTTCCAGTCCCCGGTCGACCTGGTCGCCCAGGCCGAGTACCGGCGCTTGATCACGTCGGAGACGCAGGACATCAACTGCACGATGCCCGCGACGCTCCCCGACCCGACCTATCCGAGCGGCCCGTCGCTTGGCTCGCCGGCGGTCGTCGCGATCACCTGTCGGTTCTCACTCATCACGCCGGTCATCAGCAACATCCTCGGCAACGCGATCAACGTCAGTGCGTCGGCCTCGTTCCCGGTCCGTGCCGGCGCGATCAACGGCGTCCCCATGGGCGGCACGCTCCCGAGCTTCACGACGACGACGACCACGACCACCACCGCGGTGACGACGACGACGACCACTGAGACGACAACGACGACCACGACCACGACGACCACGACCGGCCCGACGCCGATCCCCAATTGCATCGTGCCCGACCTCGTGGACATCCAGACGACGCAGGCCACCGGCCGCTGGACGAACGCCGGGTTTGCCGCGAACAACCTCGCGTTCAACCCGCTGGTCCCGCCGAACTTCAAGATCAGGGCGCAGTCCGAATCGCCCGGGCGAAGCATCCCGTGCAACTCGACGATGTCGGTGACGCCATGAGCGCCATCCGCGAGCGGCATGGTCGATCACGCGGTCAGGCCCTCGTCGAGTTCGCCTTCGTCTTCCCGATCATTGCCCTGCTGGCCTTCGCCTTCATCGACATCGGCCGCGCGGCGTTCCAGTGGAACACCCTCAGCAGCGCCGCGCGCCAGGCGGCGCGAGTCGCGGTCGTGAACCAGGTCGACCCGGTGAGCGCTCCGTGGAACTGCCTGGCCAACAAGCCGGTCGAAAGCGCCGTCTCGCCGAACTGGACGTTCCGCGGCTGCGCGGTCACGGCCGGCCAGTCGATCGGGGTGACCTCGGCCGACGTGACGGTGAGCTACGCCGCCCCGCCGGGCGTGACCCTCAACTGCACCTCGGTCCGGAACGTCGGGTGCATCGTGACGATCACGGTTACCAGCCGCTACATCCCGATCACACCCGTCGCCGGGACCCTGATCGGCCCGCTCACGATGACCGCCACGTCCGAGATGCCGATCGAACGGACCTTCCCGTGAGCTCGATCAGCCTGAAGGAGCGATCCATGGCCGCAACCGTCAGGTCACTGCGCCGTCGCCCGCGCGAGGCCGGCCAGGCGCTGGTGGTCATGGTCGGGGTCATGCTCCTGTCCATCGCGATCCTTGCGCTGATCATCGACGGCGGCAATGTCGTGACCCAGCAGCGCGTCGCCCAGACCGGCGCCGACAGCACCGCGGAGGCCGGCGCCATCGTCCTCGCCGCCCGCCTCGCCGGTGCCGCGACCCCGGCGCAGGGCTGGGACAGGGAGGTGGCCAACAAGGTCGCCCTGTCGGCGGTCGCCAACAACACGAGCGTGTCGGCCGCGTACTACACGGACATCTGCGGCATCCCGCTGCGGTCCAACGGCAACGCCGCCCTCAACGCCGACGGGACCGAGAACCTGTCGATCGCACAGCAGGTCGGCAACGGTCTGCCGGGCGGCAGCGCGACGACGCCCGACTGCCCGAGCCTGACGGTTGGCCCGGTCGCCGGCGTCCTGGTCATCGGCCAGAAGAACGTGCCGGCCTACGTCGCCCGGGCGATCGGCATCCCGGCGTTCAACGTGACGACGCGCGCGACCGCCGTTGCCGGCTATCTGCAGGGCTATTGCGGCTCGAGCCAGGGCGACTGGTGCGCCGTCTTTCCGCTCGCCATCCCCGTGAACACGCTTGGCTGTGACGGCAACAACAATCCGGTTCCCGGATCCGACGCATGGCCATGGAACACCGTCATCAGCGTGCCGCTGTGCAAGGCCGGGCCAGGCAACGTCGGCTGGATCGACTGGGACCCGCCCTCGGGTGGCGCGGATGAGCTCGTCTGCTCGATCGTGAACTCGGACAACCCGGCGATCGTGCTGCCGTCATGGCAGTACATGGCCGCCACCGGGAACACGAACGGCGGTGGCCACTGCGTGGACGACCAGACCGCCGTCGACTACGGCGGTGTCGAGGAGGCGATGCGCGGGTACAACGGCAAGACGGTGCTGATCCCGCAGTTCGACATGACCTGCCGGACTTATAACGGCGATCCGGATCCGATCAGCGCCATGCCGACCATCAACAACGGGCCGAACTACGGCTGCCCGTACCTCCCCGGGGGCGGGGACGGCCAGAACATCTGGTACCGGATGCCGAGCTTCGCCTACTTCAAGCTGTGCGACCCGGCCGATCCCGACTGCGGCGGCCGCCAGGGCGCGTACATCTCGGGCAGCAACGCCGCGGAGTGCGATACCGGCAACGGCAGCACGTCGTGCCTCGTCGGGCGTTTCACGGACATTCTCTCGACCGGCACCGTTGGCCCCGGTGCGGGTGCGGGCACGGGCAGCAAGGCGCTGGGCGTCCAGCTCATCAAGTAGCGCCAGCCTGCTTCACGGAGAGAGCCGCGCCGGGGGCGCGGCTCTTTCGTTTTCCAGCGCGGCCCTGGGGTGGTGCGTGCGCGCATAGCCCGAAAGGTTGATCGAAAGGACCACTCAACATACTCTGGGCGCCTCTTGAACCAGGGGCCCGAGGGCGCGTGAGAACGCCCCGGCAGGGAACGGGGGAGCTGCCACGGTGTCTCGGGGGGCGCGCGGCCGCGGGAACGAGGGTGTCCTGCACCGCGTCGGCGCACGGCGGCACGAGCGCGGCCAGAGCATGGTCGAGTTTGCGCTGCTCCTGCCGCTCCTGCTCCTCCTGGTCCTGATCGCCGTCGACTTCGGCCGCGTCTACCTCGGCTGGATCAATCTCCAGAACATGGCCCGGATCGGAGCTGACTTCGCGGCGAACAACGCCGAGAAGATGGCGGGCAACGATACGGACACCGTCGCGAGGTACACGAATCAGATCGCCAGCGATGGGTCCGCGAGCAACTGCCCGCTCGCGCCTGGCCAGCCTGCCGCCCCGAGCTTCACCGACATCGACGGCAACGGCCACCTGGACCCCGGCGACCGCGTTGCGGTCACGCTCGTCTGCCGGTTCCACGTCATCACGCCGATCATCTCCTTCATCGTCGGCTCGGACCTGAACGTCACCGTGACCTCCGTCTTCCCGGTGAAGACGGCCATCGTCGAGACGAGCAGTGGCGGGGGCGGCGGTGGCGGCTGCCTGGCTCCCAACGCCGGCATCAACGCGACGCCGAGCACAACCGGCGCGGCCCCACTCGCGGTCACCTTCCGTGATGCCTCGGGCGGTGGAGCCCCTACCTCCTGGCACTGGGTGTTCACCGTACCGCCCGGCGCCACGGCGATCGCCGACTCGAACGCGCAGGACCCCGGCCAGATCGTTTTCACGACGCCCGGCAACTACACGGTCACGCTCGAGGCCGGAAATGGCTGCGGCAGCACGACCAGCCCGGACCTGACCATCACCGTCACGCCGACCAACCCACCCCCGACCTGCACCGTGCCCAACTTCAACGGCGTGCGCTTCAACAGCGCGCAGGGGCTGTGGGGAACGCCCAATCCGCCAGGCGCCGGGTTCTCGACAACCGTTCAGAGGGGTCCGGGCGCTCCGAACGGCAACTTCGTGATCGTGTCCCAGTCGATCGTGGCCAACACGTCCGTGCCATGTAACAGCACCATCACGGTGAACAACCCATGAGCGCGCGTTCGAGGCGTCGCGGCGCCGGGCAGTCCCTGGCCGAGTTCGCGCTGGTCCTGCCGATCTTCCTGCTCCTGTTCTTCGCGGTCGTGGACCTCGGCAGCGCCATCTTCACGTTCAATTCGCTGACCAACGCGGCCCGCGAGGGGGCTCGACTCGCGATCGTGAACCAGGACTCCGCGAGCATCATCGCCCGCGCCGAGACGCAGGTCTCCGTGGCAGAGATCAACGCGCCGAACGTCTCGATCGACTTCTACCAGCAGACGACCACTGGGCCGAATGCCGGCTCCCCGGATCTGTCCTCGACCTGCTCGCCGGCGGCCGTCGACTGCCTCGCAGTGGTGTCCTTCGAGAGCACATACCGGCCGCTGACGCCGATCATCGGCAACATCCTGTTCAAGAACGGGGTGACCTTCAAGGCCACCTCGATCCTCAAAGTCGAGTACAGCTGCCCGAATTCCACGCACACGGCAGCCCAGTGCCCGAAGCAGCCATGAGCCGTCACGCAGCTCCAGGGGAGGTTTCCGTGCAGCGCCTCGTTCGCCGGTCGCATCGTCGTGCCGACGGGCAGATCCTCGTGCTCTTTGCGCTCGGTCTGATCGCGCTCCTCGCCGGGGTCGCGCTCGTGATCGAAGGCGGGAACGCCTACCAGAACCAGCGCAGTGTCCAGAACGGCGCGGACGCCGCGTCAGAGGCTGGCGCCGCCACGATCGCGCGAAGCCTCGCGGGCATCACCAAGACCGACGCCGAGGTGGCCTCGGCCGTCACGTCCAGCGCGTTCTTCAACAACATCACCGTCACCTCCGCGTACTACACGGACTGGCAGGGCAACCCGATCGACTCGGCGGGCGCGATCGTCGCACCAAATCTGGCGGTGGTCGTCGGCGCCAGCCCGAACGGCGCCATTCCGCCCAATGGGCAGGGCGTTCATGCCGCCGGTACGCGCACGTTCGGGACCACGTTCGGACGGGTGATCGGGTTCAACAACTTCACCGCCACCGCCGACGCGATCGCCGTCACCGGCAAGACCAACGGCGGCCGATTCCTGCCGGTCGTGTTCCCGGTGAACATCACCGACTGTTCGCAGAATGGCAATCTCGGCGCGCAGAAGAGCCAGTGGGACGTCAGCCAGCCGAGCACCGCCAACCCGCCGGGCCATCCGGTGGGCACCGAGTACATCGTGCCGCTGTGCAAGACCGGCGGCGGTTCGTTCATGGTCCTCGACCTGGATGGGATCAGGAATAACTGTGAAGACGAGGTCCTGCATCCCAAGGCCATCCAGTTCGACTCGTTCCCGGTCGACGTCGACTCGGACAACGGGAACAACTGCGCGCACCAGATGGAAGATGCCGTGAACTCATTGCACGGCGAGACGGTCCTCGTACCGATCTGCGACGACAACCAGTGCAACACCAGCGGCGGCAGTCACGCGACCTACCACATCAGTGGCGTCGTGGCGTTCTACATCGACTACATGAGCGATTCGAACAACCCGAACAACTCGTTGTGCCAGACGCACATGAACACCGACAACCCGCCGCAGCAGCTGGTCACGATCAGCGGCAACGGCAGCAGCAGCTGCATCGCCGGCTGGTTCGTCCGCTTCATCACCACGGGCCCGGTCGGTGCCGGCACGGTCGGCAACGCGGACTCGATCTCGATCCAGCTGATCAAGTAACGACGCATCCTCTGGGGCAAGAGCCGCGCCCGGGGGCGCGGCTCTTTTCTTTCGCGGTGGGCCGAGGCCGTTTGGATCGCACGGTTTGCAGTTACTGCACCGCTCCTCATCGGACCGCACTGGTCGTTGCATTTTGGCGCCACTGTTGCTCGGACGCATAGCCCGAAAGGTTGAACGAAAGGACTACCCCGAATACTGTCGAAGACCGTTCGGGGCCAGCCGCTTGAGCGAGCTGGAGGCACCCCAGGGGGAAGGAAGAACAAGACGTGCCTGTCTTCGTGCCCGGGGCACAGGCTGACCGCGGCTCAGGTCAGAGCATGGTCGAATTTGCCCTGACGCTTCCCATCCTGCTGTTCTTGCTCCTGACGATCGCGGATTTCGGTCGCTACTTCAACGCCGGAATCTCCGTCGAGTCGAGTGCGCGGGCCGCGGCCGAGATCGCCGCGCAGGAATACCTGAGAGCGCCGACCCCGACGGACTACGCGACCATTCATCGAGACGCCTGGTCCGCGATCTGCGATGAGTCCAGCTCCCTCGCGAATGTCTCCTATCCGACGCCTGGATCGGAGTGCTCCGGGATCCCCACCGCGGTCTGCGTCCATGACGGCCTCGACGACCAATGCGGCACCGTCTACAACGCCGGGGGAGCGGTGCCGGCAGCATGCCCGGGCCTGCAGGTGGGATCGCTTCCGACGAATGCGGTGATCGGCGAATCAGGCGTCGAAGTGCACACCTTCGTCGAGGTGCGGGTCTGCTACCGGTTCAGCACCATGCTCAATGTCACCCTGCCATTCATCGGCGGTTCGTTGAGCCCGCTGTCGGGCAACTTCTATATCGAGCGGACCCGCATGTTCACCGTGGCCAACTACTGATGCGTTTGCTCGGTCGACCAGGGCTCCGTCGGGGTCAGGCCCTGACCGAATTCGCGCTCGTCGCCCCGCTGGTCTTCCTCGCCTTGTTCGGGATCATCGTGCTGGGCCTTTGGGTCTTCTATCAGCAGCAAGTCACGAACGTTGCCCGCGAGGCTGCTCGATTCGCGGCGATCCATAGCGAATCCGCTCCATGCCCCACGGTTGGCTGGCGCGATCCGAGCCCTCCGTCATTCGGGAGCTACGCCCGATGCGACCCGCCGCCGTGGCCCGCGATGACCGCCTTTGCTCGCGAAAGCGTGTGGGGCGTGAATCCATCGCAGGTGATGGTGAATGCCTGCTGGTCTGGCTACGTCCATCCCGGGACGGCCATCCCGACGCGAGCCGGGACGCCGCCACAGCCCCCGGATTACAGCGCCCCGTTCCCTCAGGCCGATTTCCCGGCCGTCGAAAGCGGGACGAACAACCAGTTCGTGCAATGCCTCATCGCTGGTCACGACCCGACGACGGACCTCGGATCACTGGGTTGCGCACAGGGCATGACGACCGCGGCCGACGAGCCGGCGAGCAACAAAGCGACAAACCAGGTCACGGCATATGCCTGCTTCCAGTGGAGCCCTCCTCTGGCTGGGTTCCTGCTCGTGCCGAGCACGATCACGATGCGAGCGCAGATCACGGAGGTCATTCAGAGACAGCAATGAACAAACCCAATCGCCGCGAGGCCGGGCAGGTGCTCGTCCTCTTCGCCGGTGCGTTCATCACCCTGATCCTCGTCGCTGCGCTGGTGATCGACCTCGGCTTCGTCTTCATGCTGATGCGACACGAGCAGAACGCCGCCGATCCAGGCGCGATCGCTGCCGCCCGCTACATCTCCGCCACACCCAACACGGCCAAGATGTGGGACGCGGCCTGCTTCTACGCGCTCCAGAACGATTTCAAGCCGACCCGAACCGACAACGGCAGCGCCTGCGATCCCGGTGGCGCTTCAGATGGCTCGACGATCACCATGAACTACCCACCCAGTGTCAACGCGGGCGAATTCGCGGGTGAGCCACGGTACGTCGAAGTCACGATCTCGAGCCCACACAACAGCTTCTTTGCCGGGATTGCTGGAAAACAGACCATCACGGTGGCGACGAACGCTGTCGCCGCAAACGACGATGGCAGCGGGGGATCGAGCTCCCTCGTCGCGCTGAACCCGACTGCCTGCTCCGCCGGCCAGGTCCACGGTGGCGGCGGCGGTGGCGGCATCTACATCTTCCCGGCAACGGGTGTCCCTCCGGATTCCGGAGGGTACGTGCAGGTCAACAGCAATTGTGGAACCGGTTTGCCCAATTCCTCGAATGACGTCTGCGATCCGATGAGCCAGGGCGCGTTCACGCTCAACGGTGGCGCAACGATCCAAGGTCCGGCCTTGTACGTCCAGGGAGCCTGCGACGCGAACGGCGCATCCGGTGACTTCAACGTCACGTCCCTTGACGAGGGGGGCGGCTTTGTCGGCGATCCACTCTCGCTGATCCGTGCGCCGAAACCCACGGATCTGCCAACCCAGCCGTGCCCGGGTGCGAGCGGCCCGCCGTCCAGCGCGACAAATCCAAGGAAGTGCAACCTCGACGGCACCGTCACGCTCAACCCAGGGACCTACTACGGAGGGTGGAGCATCGGCAACGGCGTGATCGTGACGCTCAACCCGGGCATCTACGTCATCGCGGGCGGAGGCATCACCGAGACGGGCGGAGTGCTGGACTCGGCGACCGGTCGGGTCATGATCTTCAGCACGGACGCATCACCAACCTGGAAGGATCAATGCATCGCCGGCGCCGGAACGGCAGCGGCGTGCCAGAACTCGCTGAGCATGACCGGCCGGACAAACCTCCGCCTCCAGGGGCTGGATCGAGTGAGCGCGTGTCCGCCGTACAGCACGACCGGATGTCCGTATGGCGGAATGCTGATGTGGCAGGACGGCAAGGGAAGCGCCGCGGCGCTCGGCGGGAATCGCTGCGACGTGAGCCTGAGCGGCTCGGGGGATCTCTACATCACGGGCACGATCTACGCCAAATGCGGTCTCGTGACCATCACCGGCAATGGCACGGGTTCGGGCTGTGATCTGTTGGCCCCCGACCAGAACTGCGCAGGAGTCCAGATCATCTCGGACACGTGGGATGTCGGGGGT
>DATJGH010000115.1:0-6615 GCA_035495215.1 Patescibacteria group bacterium | reverse complement strand
GGCGATCGACGAACCACTGGCGGCGCTGCTGATCGAGCTCCCGCAGCGCGAGATCGGCGGCCGGCTCCCTGCATGGGACGACCTGGTCGCGCAGGTCGATCACGTTCGGAGCCGCGGCGCGGCGGTGCATCTCGACGGGGCTCGGCTGTGGGAATCGGCGCCGTTCTATGGGCGTCCCCTGGCCGAGATCGCGGCACTGTTCGACAGTGTCTATGTCTCGTTCTACAAGGGCCTCGGCGGCCTCTCGGGCAGCGTGCTGCTGGGTGATCCGGAGCTCATTCGCGAGGCGCGCGCCTGGCGCCACCGGCACGGGGGAACGCTGTTCCGCCTGTGGCCCTACGCGGCCTCGGCGCTCGCGGGCCTCCGTCTTCGGCTCGACCGGATGCCGGCCTATGCCGCCCACGCCAGGGCAATCGCGGCGGAGCTGGCGGCAGTCAAGGGTGTCGAGGTCGTCCCTGATCCCCCACAGACGCCGATGATGCACGTCCATCTCCGAACGACGGCCGCAGCGGCGCTCGCGGGCGTTCGCCGTCTCGCTACCGAAGAACGCATCTGGACGTGGGGCGGGACCGCGTCGACCGACACGCCGGGCATCCGGCGCGTGGAGTTGACCGTCGGCGACGCCACGCTCGGCTTTTCGCCGCCGGAGGTCGCACATCTCGTCAAGGCGCTCCTGCCAGGCGCGGATTCGCCGCCGAGCCCGGAAGGCTAGCGGGCTGCCGCCTCCAGCAGCCCCACCGTCATCGCGTCACGGTGCACGGCGCATCGCGTCGGCCATGGCTTGCTCGCCCGGGGTTCCGGTGCTCAGTCCATCGATCGCACCCTCGACGTCTGCGCCCGACCGGTTCTGGCTGAGCTTGGCCTTGGCCTCGAGCCTGGTGATCCGAAGCTCGAGGCCGACGATCGCGCGCGCCTGGGTTCGCACGTAGTCCTCCGGCGCGTCCGAGAGCGCCCAGGGATGGGGGCGGCCCGCCTCGTGGCGCGCGACCAGCCTGCCGACGTGGGGAATCAGCCAGTCCGGATCGTGGATCGTGGTGAGCGTGCCGTGGGCCTGGATGGTGACGTAGTTCCAGGTCGGGACGACCTTGCCCGTCAGGCGCTTCTCCTCGTACCAGGCGGGCGAGATGTAGGCGTCCGGGCCGTCGAAGATGGCCAGGGCCTCCCCTGCCCCATCGCCACCGGCCTCGATCGACGCCTCGACCTCGCGCCACTGTGGATTGCCGCGCGCAAGGTGGCCGCGCAGGATCCCGCGGTCGCCATCGTTGGGGTCGAAGAGCATCGGCAGGATCGAGGCGCGGAAGCCGTCCGGCCCGTGCGTCACGAGCGTCGCCGGCACCACGGCGCACAGCTCCAGCAGGAGCGCCGCCGGATCCTCGACCTCGAACTTCCCATGCGCCGGCTGGTACATGCCGCGGACGGTATCCGGTCCGGCGGGCGTCGGTGCGGCCGCCCGCGATCTCGGCCGCTCAGGCGGGGTTCCGGCGTGCAACCTCCGCATTGAGGACCGCCGCGAAGCTGACCCACCCGAGGTACGGGAGAAGGAGCAGGGCGGCCGCGCGATTCAGGCGCCAGAACTCGGCGACGGTGGCGAGAATGGCCACCCACAGGAGCGAGATCACGGCGAGCCCCCCGCGCAGGTCTCGATTGCCGAAGAACACGAAGCTCCAGGCGAGGTTCAGGGCGAGCTGCAGCCCGAACAGCGCCTGCGCCCGGTCCGTACCGGCCCGCGGCCTCCGGCGCACGAGCACCAGCGCGATGCCCATCAAGGCATAGAGCGTGGACCACACCGGGCCGAAGACGCGGTCGGGCGGATTCCAGCTCGGCTTGCGGAGGCTGCGATACCAGGTCGGAATGGCCCGCAGGGTGGGCACGCTGCCCAGCGCGCCCACGGCGAACGGGGCGACAAGTGCCGCAATGTCGCCCGCGCGCCAGCGTCGTTCGATCGGTTGTGCTGTCACACGTGCGATCGTACCTGCCTCAGCCACATGAGGGGTCGACCGATCCCGCGATCCAGGGCACACGCAGGTCCTCGGGATCTTCGGGCAAACTCAGTCCGTGGCTGACCAGGGCCAGGCTGTCATAGAGCAGCCGCCCGGCGGGTTGCGTCCGCGGACTAGGCTGGTTTCCGGCGGACCTTCCTCGCCCCAGGGAGACCTGTCGTCATGCGCGTTGGACTGATCCACGCGATCGCGGAGACGGTCCAGGCACTTCGGCTCGTCGCGTTCGCGGTGCTCGCCGTTGCGTGCACGCAGAGCACCGCGGCGACGCCGTCCCCGGGCGCGCTCGGAACCGAGGTCGTGAGCCCTGCGCCCAGCCCGTCGGCCGCGGGCCCCACGGGGCGACCGACGCTGGTCGGTGGATCGCCCGTGCCGCACGACTCCGTCGTCGCCATCGACCCGGCATCGGGTTCGATCGCCGCCATCGTGCCGGTCGGCGGCGATCCCCTGCTCCTCGACGTCGCGGGTGGCCAGGTGTGGACCATGGACTTCGCCGACGGCAGCCTGAGCCGCGTCGACCCGGGCGAGCGCACCCGGACCGTGGTCAGCCTGCCGGGCGGGGCCGTGGCGCTCCATGCCGCCGGCGACAAGGTCTGGGTGGCGGCGAACGACCACGACCTCGTCAGGCTCGACGGAACGAGCGGAACGCTGGAGCAGACGCTCCGGCTCGCGGACGAGACGCTGTTTCGCCTCCGGGATGCGGGGTTCTTCACGGTCGATGGCAGCACGGCGTGGATGACCGTGCCCGTGGTCGGCACCAACAAGCCGCAGTCGTTGTGGCGCATCGACCTCGCGACGGGCGAGACGTCAGAGCGCTACCCGATCGGCCGCGATCCCCTCACGCCGCTCGTCGCCGAGGGTGCGGTGTGGGTACCGGTGCTCGCCGAGAACGGATTGACGCGCCTCGACCTGGCGTCGGGCACGGTGACGAGCGTGAACGTGCGGGACCTCCCCCTCTGGGTTGCGTCTGGAGCCGGGTCGATCTGGGTCGCCCTGGAACGGTCGCACACCGTCAGCCGCCTCTCGCCCACCGGAGCGCCGCTGGCGCAGATCAAGGTCGACTCCGCCCCGCGCGGGATCACCTTCGGGGGCGGCTCGATCTGGGTCGCGACCGAGGGTGGCCTGAGCGAGATCGATCCCGACACGAACGCGGTCCTTCGCGAGCTTCGGCTCGTCAACGTTACCCGCGACGTGGGCGGCACCTCGGTCGCGTACCTCGACGGGCTGGTCTGGGTGTCGATCGAGTAGGCCCAGAGGCCGTTCGTAGGCCTGGTCGCCCTTCATCCGATGAGCGTTCCAGCGCACTCCCAAAGGTGCGGCGTGCCACTTTGGGGTCGAATCCTTCATGCGATGAAGTGCCGGGCACGGTTCGCTGCCGAGCCCCGCCTCGAACCTTCATCGGGTGAAGGATCTGAGCGCGTCGCGCGCCGATCCGGTCCGGAACGCTCGTTGGATGAAGCCCGGGCGGCGCTGTTCATCCGATGCAGGGGCGCGTCCGGTGACTCGTCTCGTCGTCCAGGGGTGATTGGCGGCAGCCAGACGCACCGATCGGCGCGGTGTCAGCGCTCCTGAGCCCAGACGCCGACCGGCTCGAAGTCCAGCGGCGCCTCGATGAGGATCAGCTCCGCGGCGAGGTCCGTGGTGATGGTCAGGTCGGTCTCCGCGGTGATCTTCATGGCGTCCCCGGTGCGAAGCTGCTCGCCGTCGACGTCGGCGCGACCGTCGATGACGTAGAGGTAGCCGCCACGCCCGGGCCCGAATGTGTGCTCCAGGCGGCCGGCCGTCAGGTGCGCGACGAGCGCGCGGGCGTCCTGCGAGAGATCGAGACCGTCCGTGCCGGCGGGACCCATGATCTGGAGCCAGCGGTCGGTACGGTCCTCGGTCGTGAACTGGCGCTGCTGGACGCGGGTCTCGAGGCCGCGGACGCTCGGCAGGATCCAGAACTGGATGAACCGCAGTGGCTCCTCACTGGAACCATTCTTCTCCGAGTGCTGATCGAAGCCGTGCGAGAAGGTCATGACCTGCGCGGCGCCCGCCTCCAACCGGCCGTTGTTGTCGAGCGAGTCGGCGTGCTGGAAATGTCCCGACACCACGTACGTCAGCGATTCGATGTCGCGGTGCGGGTGCATCGGCCACTCGGCGCCGGCGATGATCCGGTCGTCGTTGAAGACCCGCAGCGCACCGACGCCCATCTGCTGCGGGTCGCGGTATCGATCGAACGAGAAGTGCCAGCGGGCGTCGAACCAGCCACCCTCCTCGTGCCAGATCGTGTCGGCCGCGCGGATCGTCACGGCTGCAGCGTCGGCCATGAAGCAATGCTAGGTCCGAGCGCCCGCATGCGGGGGTGTCGTCGAGGTTGTCGAACGACATAGCATCGCCGGATGCGCGTGGACGCGGTGATCGCCGGGGCGGGAATCGCCGGGATCGCGACGGCCTGGAAGGTCGCGGACCGGCTCGGTGAGACGAACGCCCTCATCGTGGACCCGCGGGCGCCGCTGACGCTGACCAGCGATCGGCCAGAGGCCAACTACCGCAACTGGTGGCCGCATCCGGCGATGGTGGCGCTCGCCGACCGGAGCATCGACCTTGTCGAGGGCCTGCTGGCAGCCGGTGCGAGCATTGCGATGAACCGGCGGGGCTACCTGTATGTGACCGCGGACCAGGCGACCGTCGATGGGTTCCCGGAGCGCATCGCTCGCTACGCCGCGGCAGGACTGGGGCCGGATGCCGCCGAGGTCATCGTCGATTCGGTCGCGCTCCGCGAGCGCTTCCCGCACCTGGCCCTCGACATTCGGGGCGCGATCCATGCCCTTCGCGCCGGGAGCCTCGACACCGTGGGGCTCGGGCGGGCCATGCTCGACCGCGCAAGCGCGCGCGGCGTCCGCGTCCTCACGGGCGAGGTCGTTGGTCTCGAGGTGTCGGGCGGCCGGGTGGCTGGCGTACGGGTCTCGATCGACGAGCGGATCGAGTCAATCGAGACGCCGGCGTTCGTCAACGCCGCGGGACCGTTCGCCGCGAGGGTCGCGCGCGCCATCGGGGTCAACCTCCTGATCGAGACCGTCCTCCGGCAGAAGGTCCTCCTCCGAGACTCGCGCCATGTCATACCGAGGGCCTCTCCCTTCACGATCGGCCTGGACGCGCGTGACGGCCTGCCGCCCGGGGTGCACATCAAGCCGGACGATTCGGTCGTGCCGGATGGCGTCAAGCTGGGCTGGGCGGTGGATCAGACAGCGATCGAGCCGGTTGCCTCGCCTGCCTGCCCGCCCGAGTACCCGCGCCATGTGCTCGAACGCGCAGCGACGCTCGTTCCCGGGCTCGAGGCGTACCTCGATGGCGACCTCCCGATCGTCGCGCACGATGGCGGCTTCTACGCCCGGACACCCGACGGCCTCCCGCTGATCGGACCGAGCGGTCCGAGCGGCGCGTACACGGTCTCAGGCCTCGCCGGTTTCGGGGCGATGCTGGCGCCAGGCGCCGGCGAGCTGGCCGCGGGCTGGTTGCTCGGCGAGGCGTCAACCGAGGCTGCCGCCGCGTTGGATCCGCGCCGCTTCGACGGCCATGACCCGTCGACCCTTCACGCCGGCGACCGAGCCACGACGGGCGAGCTCTAGCCCATCGATGCACGTCCGCTCCCCCATCATTAGCGGTCGATGCGCTCGACCGTTCGACCGCTGAAATGACCGTCGCCGCCCCGCTGCTCGACGTGCGCGGCCTGTCGCGGTCCTTCCGCGGCCTCGAGGCGCTGGCCGCCTACGACCTCCAGCTGCCGGCCGGCTCGATCCACGGCGTCATCGGGCCGAACGGCGCCGGCAAGACCACCCTGTTCAACGTGCTGTCGGGCTTTCTCCCCCCGTCGAAGGGCACCATCTCCTTCCAGGGCACCGACATCACCGGTGCGCCGGCGTGGAAGGTTTCCCGACTCGGGATCGCCCGGACCTTCCAGAACATCCGGCTCTTCGGCGACAGCCCGGTCATCGACAACGTCAAGGTCGGTCTCCAGCGGCAGGTCCGCTCGTCGTTCGTGGGAACGCTCTTGTCCGCGCCGTCCTTCCGGCGGGCCGAGACCGAGCTTGACCGCCGCGCCCTCGAGCTGCTCGAGCTCTTCGGCATCGCCCAGCACCGCGATCGGCTCGCTCGACACCTGCCGTACGGCGACCAGCGGCGCCTGGAGATCGCCCGCGCCGTGGCGACGAAGCCCAGCGTCGTGCTCCTCGACGAGCCCAACGCAGGCATGAACCCGGTCGAGACGCAGGACCTGCTGCGCCTCATCCGGCGCGTGCGGGACGAGCAGGGCATCACGGTCGTCCTCGTCGCGCACGACATCCCGCTGGTGATGAACCTGTGCGACCGAATCCAGGTCCTGAACCATGGCCGGATCATCGCCGACGGGCCGCCGGCGGCCGTGCGTGCCGATCCCGCGGTCATCGCGGCCTACCTGGGCAAGGGCCGCGATGCCTGAGCCCACGCCCGCGGCCGTGCCGGGCCCAGTGGCCGCCCCGACGCCGATGCTCGACCTGCAGGACGTCCATGTCCGCTACGGCGCGATCCGGGCGCTGCAGGGCGTCTCGCTCCAGGTCAACCAGGGCGAGCTCGTCGCACTGATCGGGTCGAATGGCGC
>DATJGH010000114.1:0-8832 GCA_035495215.1 Patescibacteria group bacterium | reverse complement strand
GGTCGGCGCGGCTCGTCGGCGCGAGCGGAGCGCGGCGACCGCGTCGCTCAACCGAGCCGCCGGCACGATGTCGAGGCCATCGACCAGGCGCGCCTCGTCGAGACCCTCGGCGGGCACGATCACCCGGCGAACACCGCGGCGCGCCAGCGCCGCGACCATGGGTAGCAGGCCGGGGACCAGCCGAACCTCGCCACCGAGGGAGACCTCACCGATCAGCGCCGCCCGTCCCGCGCGCGCCGTGAACTGCTCGGATCCGATCAGGATCCCGATCGCGATGGCCAGGTCTGCCGCAGATCCGGTCTTCGGGACGTCTGCCGGGGCAAGGTTGACCGTGATCCGGCGCGGCGGGTGGACGAAACCGGAGTTCCGGAGCGCGCCCCGGACCCGCTCACGGGCCTCGCGGATCGACGCGTCGCCGAGCCCGACGATCGTGAACCCGGGCAGCCCGGGTGCCACGTCGACCTCGACGCGAATGACTCGGCCGTCGAGGGCGACGAGCGTCGCGGAGAGCAGCGTCGCGAGCACGTCGCGAACCGTAGGGTCCGCGGCTTATCGACGGCTTACCAGGACCCGGTGCGCACGGCCGGATGACGTTCGCCGGTCATGCGCCGATGAATTAGCGAGCCCGAACAGCTCCCGCGCGAGCTGCCCCGGCACCCGCACCGGCCGTGGCCGCGATCTGGGGCGCGAAGGTCGCGTCGATCGCCTGCGCCAGGCCGACGATCTCCTTGCCGAGCGGCGAATCGGGCTTGGTGTGGGAGAACGGCGAGCCCGTGTTCTGCGCCGAGATCGCCGTCCGGTACTCGTTGGTGACCTTCGTCTCGAACTCGCGCTTGAGCGCGCTCTCCGCGGCGCCCACGCTGATGCCCGTGAACGCGTTGGACCGGTTGAGCACGAGCTTGAGCCGCTTCGGATCGAAGCCGATCCGGCGCAGCGCCTCGAGCACCAGGCGCACGTTCTTGAGGCATGACAGGTCGGCTGTCATCACGATGTGGACCTCGTCGGCGTGCTCCAGGACGGAGAGCACGAGGTCGCCGAGCCGCTTGTCGACGTCGACGATGACGTAGTCGTACATCGTCCGAAGCATCGCGAGGGCCGCGGCGAAGTTCTCGGGCGTGACGAGGTCGGCCTCCTCCGGGCTCGTCGGCGCCAGGAGCAGGTCCACCCCCGAGTCGTGCTTGACCAGGACCGACTTGAGCAGCTCCGCATCGAGCTGTGGCGCGGTCATCAGGTCGGTGACGCTCTTGCGGTCGTTGCCGAGGTCGAGGAAGACGCGGTGGTCGCCGAACTGGAGGACGGCATCGACGAGCGCCACCTTGCGGTCGAGCTGGTTGTGCAGCGAGATCGCGGTGTTGATCGCGATCGTCGTCGCGCCGACGCCGCCCTTGGCGCCGTAGAACGCGATCATCTTGCCCAGCGGCGGCCGGGCCCGAGCGGCGCCATCCGAGCCGGTGAAGCGTGACAGCAGGCCGCGCATGCGCGCCAGCAGCTCGGCCTGGTGGAACGGCTTGACGAGGTAGTCGTCGGCGCCGGCGCGCAGGCCCCGGACCTTTTGCTCGACCTCCTTCTCGGACGTGAGCATGATGATCGGGACGTGGCTCTTGCCGCCCTCGTCGGCACGGATCCGCTCGGCCACGCCGTACCCGTCGAGCTTGGGCAGGCTGACATCGAGGAGGATCAGCCCGGGCTGCTCCGACGCCCACAGCTTCAGCGCCTCCAGGCCATCGCCCGCGACGGCGACCGTATAGCCGGCCTGCTTGAGCGTGTACTGCAGCAGGCGCTGCACGTTCGCCTCGTCGTCGACGACCAGGATCTTGGTCATGCGTACCCCCTAGATGGTGGCGCTGCCCGGGTCGGTCACTCGCCGGCGCCGCCCCCGAACCCGCGCTTGATGTAGCCCGTGATCGGCCCGACGAGCTGGGTGAACTCGGTCGGGATCACGAACTTCGTCGATGCGCTCGCGCCGAGCGCCTTCAGTGCCTCGAGATACTGCAGGGCCATCGTCTTTTCGTCGATGCCCTTGGCTGCAGAGAAGATTCGTTGCAGCGCTTCCGAGAAGCCCTCCGCGCGCAGGATCGCCGCCTGGCGCTCTCCCTCGGCCTTGAGGATCTCGGACTGCTTCTGGCCCTCGGCGTTGTTGATCGCGGCCTGCCGGTTGCCTTCGGACTCCGTGATGACCGCGCGCCGCGTGCGCTCAGCGGACAGCTGGCGGTTCATCGCGTCCTGCACATCGCGCGGTGGCGTGATCTCGCGGATCTCGACGGTCGTGACCTTTCCACCCCAGCGCTCGGTCACCTCGTCCAGCTTCACCCGCAGGACCTCATTGATCTGCTCGCGCTTGGACAACACCTCGTCGAGGGAGATGTCGCCGATGACGGCGCGCAGCGTCGTCGACGCGATGCCGAGCAGCATCTGGTCGAGACGCTGCGGCGCGAGCACGCTCTTGAGGGGCTCATTGATCCGCCAATACACGAGGAAGTCGACGTTGATGGGCGCGTTGTCGCGGGTGATCGTGGTCTGGCTCGGGACCTCGGTGAGCGTCTCTCGCAGGTCGACCTTCACAGGTCGATCGATGACCGGAATGAGGAACCGGAGCCCCGGATCGCGAACCATGGATTCATCGGTCTTGCCGAGCCGGAAGACCACCATCCGCTCGTACTGCTGCACGACGCGAATGGACAGGTAGACGATGACCAGCAGCACGACCACCAGGAAGGCGACGACTGCCAGGACGACCGTGAGCTCCACGCTTACCTCCGTTCCGCGCGGCGCGCGTGCCCGCGCACCGTCACGTGCCCTTCGATGATGACGCGTCCGGCTCGACCGTGAGCGTCAATCCCTCCACCTTGACGACTCGAATGGGTGTCCCGCGGTCGAGCGAGCGGCCATCTGCGGTCTTGGCGCTCCATTCCTCGCCTGCGGCGATGACCGAGCCAATCGGGCTGAGCGGCGCGCGGACCTCGCCGAAAGCCCCGGCGAAAACGTGCACGCCGCTCCCCACCCCGAGGCCGATTCGGCGTGAGCGGATCGCTCCGAACACGATCAGGGCGACGAGCGCCGCTGCGGTCGCGCTGATGACCGCGATCACGGACGGAGCGACGCGCACGAGCGGCTCGAACGGGTCGGACGGCCCGGTGAAGAGCGCGGAAAGGCCGAGCGCAAGGCAGACGACGCCCCCGAATCCGAGCAATCCATGGCTGGTCACGGTCAGCTCGAGCCCGAACAGCACCATCCCGAACAGGATCAGGAGCAGCCCGCCGACATTGAGCGGCAGGGTCCCGAGGCCGATCAGGGCGAGCAGGATCATCAGCGTCCCGAGGATCCCGGTGACGAAGTTCGGGCTGTACAGCTCGGCCAGCAGGCCGATCGAGCCGGTCGAGAACAGCAGCGCGACGATCGTGGGATCGGCAAGCAGGCGGATGAACGCCAGGAACGGGTTCATCGTCTGCTCGGTGATGGTCGCGCCGTTCAGGTCGAGGGTCACCGCTCCGGTCGCCGTCTTGACCGTCTTGCCGTTGGCGAAGCCGATGACCGCGTCGATCGTGGCGGCCTCGCCATCGACCGCGCCGAGCGCGACCGCCTGGCTGACCGGCGACGATTTGGCATCGCGCACGGTCGACACGGCCCAGTCGACGTTGCGGTCGCGCGCCTGGGCGATCGCGGTGATCTTCGCGATCGCATCGTTCAGGACCTTCTGACCGAGCGTGCCCCCGATGTCGGTGCCCTCGCTGCTGATCGGCGAGGCAGCGCCGATGCTCGTGCCCGGTGCCATCAGCGCGATATTCGAGGCAAGGGTGATGAACGTGCCCGCGCTCGCGGCGAAGCCTCCTGCCGGCGCGACCCAGACGATGATCGGGACCTTCGCCTCGAGCAGCGTGCCGACGATGTCGTTGGTCGATGTCAGCGCGCCACCCGGCGTGTTGAGCTTGATCACGACGGCCGCGGCACCGCGCTGCTCCGCGACGGCGATGTTGTCGGCCAGGTACTTGGCCATGCCGTCGTCGACCACGCCCGTCGTCGGCAGCACGATCACTTCCGGACCGGCAGCCTGGACGCTCTGCGCGAGCAGCAGCCAGCCGCCCGCGATCAGCGCCAGCGAGAACCGGAGCAGCCCGCTGCGGCCGCGATGTTTCGCCCGCATGCGCCCCCTCGCCCGCTCCCCTGTGGACATGGTGGTCACCACCTCCAGGTGGAGTATCGCACCGCTGCGCCGTGACACCGTCCGCGGCGCCTCGTGGCCGTCGGCGCGTTCAGACGGGCACGCCCTCGAGATGGGCGAACGCGAGCGCGCTCCACGTCTCCATGCGGTCGACGACGCTCGCGACCTCGTCCCGGCCAGCGAAGGCGCCACGCAGCTTGTCGGTCTCGCGGATGGCCACCGGCCGGCCCCGGGCGTCGCCGAGGTAGACCGCGCCGACGTGCACGGAGCCGACGTCCGTGGTGTCGTCGTTGATGAGCCCGACCAGCTCGAACTCGGGCTCGAAGTCCGCCAGGGTCTCCTCGCGCCACTCGCGCTGCAGGCCGCCCGCGAGGCCGCCGTCGCCCGGGTTGAGGTGGCCGCCCACGCCGATCGTCCACAGGTCGTGGAGCCGCGTGTCGCCGCCGCCCTTCGTGCGCTGCATGAGGAAGTAGCGCGGGCCGTCGCGCAACACCAGGTACGGGATGACCTGCTTCCATGACCGGTCCCGCTCCATGTCGGCGCGCGGGCGGAACTCGCCGTGCGCCGCGACGATGGCCTCGAAGCTCCCGCCGTCGTTGAGATCGGCACGGATGCCGTGCCAGCCGGGATCGCCCATCAGGACTCGCCGAGGAACGACGAGGACGAGCTCGTCGCTCATCGCTGCCCTTCCCCGAGCGCGGTCCGTGCCGCCTCCAGGCGCTCCCGCAGCGCATCCGCCGGCGTGCCCGCTTCCAGCGCGCCCAACCACGTGTCGATGGCGTCGCGGAACGCGCGCAGCCGCGTCGCCACGGCGTCGCGATTCGTGTCGAGGATCCCGGCGCCCATCTCCGCGTCGCCACGGGCCAGTCTCGTCATGTCGCCCCAGCCCGTTGCGGCAAGGACGCGCGCGACCGGCCAATCATTCGCGCCTCCCTCCGAGAGCACGACGGATTCGACGAGGGCGGCCGCGGCAACGAGCGGCAGGTGGCTGATCGCGGCGACCGCCTGGTCGTGCACCTCGGCGGACATGCGGATCGGGCGCGCACCGACCGCGCCGGCGAGCGCGACGACGCGATCGATGTCGGCCTCGCGGGCGGTCCGTGCCGGCACGATCACCCAGGGGCGCTCAGCGAACAGGCTCGCCGTCGCGCCCGCGACGCCGCTCGTCTCGCGGCCGGCCATCGGGTGGCCGCCGACGAACGGGAGTCCGGTTGCCTCCGCGCCGCCGACGACGGCGCCTTTCGTGCTGGCCACGTCGGTGACCGTCGCGCCGGTGCCGGCGCGGCGAGCGAGGTCCGCGTCGCCGACCAGGGACACGACGGCTCGCGGCGGTCCGGCGAGGACGATCAGCTCGGCGCCATCAACGGCCTCGGCCAGGTTCGAGGCTGCCTCGTCGAGCAGACCGCGCTGCAGCCCTTCGGCGGGCCCGTTGCCCTGGGGCGTCCAGGCGACGAACGATCCGCCGTACGCCACCTCGCGCAACGCGAGTGCGACCGAACCACCGATGAGCCCGAAGCCGAGGAACGCGATGCGCGGCGGAAGCCGGGCGGCGGCGGCGCGCCGCGCCTGGTCACCGTCAACCACCACCGGACGTTCCGGCCTCCCGTCGCCGCGGACCGTGCCGCCGATCAGCACCGCGGCGCTCGATGCCGCCGGGCGGCCCGGGGTCGTTGGTTGGGTTGTTCCGGCGCTCGCCCTGGCGGCGGTCGCCTGCGCGCCGCTCGATGTCGAGGGTCGAGCCGCAGCGTGGACACCGACGCTCATCGGCGGAGAGGCTCTCGAGCGCCCTGGACGTCTCCACCACTCGACCGCAGACGTGACACGCGAGCGTGGGCATGGATCAGGCCCTCCGGCTGGAACGGCGATCGTAGACCGATTGGTCAGGCGCCGAGACGAGCCTCGTGCAGCGCCTCGTAGCGGGCCGGGCCACCGCCGAGGTGGCTCCGGAACAGGACGACCCGGTCTGCGGTGAAGCGCACCTCGACCTCGCGCGCCGCATCGGCGAGGGCGCGCGCGGCAGCGGGACCCAGCCGCACGCCGTCGGTTCGCCCGATCGTGAGATGCGCCGCGAACGGCCGCGTCTCCAGCGCGAGGCCCACGTCGGCCGACATCCTGCTCAGGCCGTCGGCCAGGGCCGTGAGGTCGGATTCGCCTTCCTGCACCCCGACCCACAGGCTCCGCGGCCGCGCGAGGCTCGGAAAGGCGCCGCCGCCGGACAGCGTCACCTCGAACGGGGCGACCGTCCCGGCAACCGTGTCGGCCGCGGCCTCGAGCGCCGGCTGCAGGCGGGCCGGGGTCGCGCCGAGGAAGCGCAAGGTCAGGTGCAACCCATCGACGCGGACCCAGCGGATCCGCGCCGTGCCGTCGCCGACGCCGGCCTGGACGCGCTCGATGAGCTCGCCGATCGAGGCCCGCGCGGCGCTCGGGACCGGCACCGCGTAGAACAGCCGGAGGACATCGGGCGGATCGACCGGCGCCACCCAGCGATCATCGCGGCGCCGACCGCGCGGGCGGGTGTCGGGCTGGCGCGGTTCGCCGTTCACCGGGCTTCGGCTTGCTGGCGCTCCCACGCCTGACGATCGTGACGGAGGATCTCGAGCGCCCGAGCTCGGTCGCGCCAGCCAACGACGTCGACCATCTTGTCCTCGAGCATCTTGTACGTCTGGAAGAAGTGCTCGATCTCGACCAGCCGGTGCGGCCGCATCTGGTCGAGCTGCTCGACGTGCTCCTGGTTGGGGTCGCCCTCGGCGACGCACAGGACCTTGAAGTCCTCGCCCTTGTCGTCGCGCATCTCGAGGACGCCGACGGGCCGGGCCCAGACGTGGCAGCCGGTGAACGTCGGCTCGTCGATGACCAGGAGCGCGTCGGTGTGGTCGCCGTCGTCCGCGCGCGTCTCCTCGATGTAGCCGTAGTCGAAGTTGTAGAAGACCGCCGACGACAGGACCCGATCGAGCCGGAAGACGCCCGCCGTCTCGTCGAACTCGTACTTGTTGCGACTCCCGCGCGGGATCTCGACAACGATCTCCAGCCGCTCTGGGAAGGCGGGCTTTCCGTCCATGGTCCGGATTGTCCCAGACGTTCACCCGGGGCACGTAAGACCGGGGCGCGCCACGATCTGACGACCCAGAGGCGCCCACGAGAGGGCCGGCGAGCCTGGCTGAGCTCAACTCCGCCAGGGAGGGCCGAAATTCAGCTACCGCGAACGTCAGGCGACGACATTACGTGCCCCAGGGGCACGTATGAGGCGAGCGGAGGCCCGGTCTCGAGCACCGGCCGTTAGGGCAAAGTCGCGCTCGCGAGTCAGCCGAGCGTCGGACAGCGACCCCCGCGGCCGTCAGGGCAAAGTCGCGCTCGCGAGTCAGCCGAGCGTCGGACAGGCAACCGCGCGGCCGTCAGGCGAGCTCAGCGCAAGGCGCAGGCGAGCAGGGTCGCGAGCGCACTTCGAACGTGCGTGAGCGACCCAGCGCAGCCGGCAACGCGGCGATGAGCCGCATCACGGCCGAGTCAGTCGTTGTAGAGGCGTTCCTCGATGAGCTTCTCCTGCACCGGCCGCCCGGTGGGGTCGAAGCACGAGAAGTCGAAGTGCTTGTGAAGCTCGATGTCGATGTTGTCCGCGCCGCTCCGGTTCTTCTCGATCGAGGCCACGATCCAGTCGCGGAAGCGCTGCGCCTGGTACGGGTTGAACTCGATGTTGACCTTGGCGACGATCTGGTACTTCTCGTTGAGGATGAGGATCACGTCGGCTTCGTAGTTGATGGCCGAGGAGCCGCGGAGGTGGTGGTTGCGCAGGCGCGCGGCCTTCAGGCCCTCCTTGTCCGCCGCGACGATCGCGATCGTCGGCACGTGCTCGGTCAGGGCGATGTCCTTGAGGCCGTTGACCACGTAGGTGACCTTCTCGGACTCCGACGGCGGCTCCGGCAGCTGGGGCACCTTCTGCAGGTAGTCCACGATCAGGACCATGCGCCGCTCGCCGGACTTGCGCCGGTGCATGTCGATGAGCTCGCGCAGGTTCTCGACCGTGCTCGCGGTCTGCGAGCCGCGGAGCAGGTACAGGTTGTTGCCGTAGCGGGCGATCCGTTCGATCGCCGAGCGGAGCTTGGGGCTCGCGGCGAGGTCGACCTGCTGGTTTTCCCCGGCACGCGCCCAGCTGCGGAGAACCTCGGCCCGGACGTCTGTGATCTTCACCGCCCCGGTCGATGCCTTGGTGTTCGGCAGGTGCGGCAGCACCGACTCCATCGCGATGAGCCGGTTGAGCATGTCCGCGTCGTCGTGCTCGAAGTTCACGTACAGGACGTACGCCTGGCCCGAGGCCGCGATGTTGCGGGCCATCTGCAGCGCGAGGGTGGTCTTGCCGGTGCCCTGGGCGCCCCCGATGAGCATGAGCTCACCCGGGCGCAGCCCGCCACCGAGCATGCGATCGAGCGGGGCCATGCCCAGCGGAACCGGCTCGTAGTCGGCCATCTCGCCGGTCGCGACCTTGGTGCGGATGTCGTTGAGGACCTCGATCGCGGTCCGAGGCGACATCGAGCCGGCGCCGGTCTCGAGCGTCCAGCCGTCACTCCCGACCGGTGCGGTGGTGCCGGCGCCCCTGTTGCCCCCGTTCACTCGGTCTTGCCTCCCATTCGAGCTGTTCGTGGCGACATCGAGCCCAGATCGTCCCATAGCCGGGTGAT
>DATJGH010000113.1:0-9980 GCA_035495215.1 Patescibacteria group bacterium | reverse complement strand
GCCGGCGCCGCCGCGTGGCGCCACCGAGGACCGCACCGAGGCAGAGGCCGCCCGCCGGTCTTCCGCGCTGCGCGCGCCATATGTCGACACGCTCTCGGTCGTCCAGCTGGAGCTGCTGCGCACGCTCCGCCAGCGAGAGGCGGCGGATCCGGCGAACCCGACGCTGCCCGTAATTCGGTCCCTCGTCGGCCTCACGATCAGCGGCCTCTCTGCCGCGCTCCAGGGCACCGGGTAGCGGGCCGCCGGGGCGCGCCGAACGCAGCGATGCGCTTCGGCAGCGGTCTCAAGGCCGGTCTGCTGACCTTCGGCGGGGCGTACACGGCGATCCCCTTGTACGGAATCGACGAGGCCGGCCCGCCGGGCCGGCCTCGTGCGACTGGAGCGAGAACCGGCGGCTAGTTGCCGCCCTCCGTCACCTGGACGGTGCCCTTCTGGAAGCTGGCGCCCTTCGTGTCGCCAGTGATGCCCTGAAGCGCGGCCTGGGCGAGGTCGTTGCGGAACGCCCCGTCGGCGGGCTTGGCCTTGAGGACACCGAAGTCCAGCGAGATCTGGATCGTCTGGTCCCACGCGGCCTGGCTGGTGATGCCGATGCCATCCGGCGACGGCCAGATGAGCGGGTTGACCTCGTTCATCTGCCACGCCTGGTGGCCCTTGCCGAGGGTCGTCCCTGCGGCGAGCACGTAGTCGACGCACTTGGCGGCGTTGTCCCGGCAGAAGATCCAGCCCTTGAACGTCGCCCGCAGGAACTTGGTGGCGACGTCGGCGTTGCCGGCCTGGGCGAGCCAGGCCTTCCGCGCGAACACCGCGTCCTGGAGCATCGCCGTGCCGACCTGGTTCCAGTCGATCACGTTGAGGTCTTCGGGCTTGTACAGCTGGCCCGTGGCCGGGTTCTTGGCCTCGAGGACCTGGGCGTATTCGTTGTAGGTCATGGCCTCGGCGACGTCGATGTCCTTCTTCAGAAGGGCCGACATGTCGAACGCCTGGATGACCCGCGTGTAGTCCGTGCCGACGCTGAGGCCGGCCTTCTTCGCGCCCGCGGTGACCTCGTACTCGTTGCCGAAGTCCCAGACGCCGATCTTCTTGCCCTTGAAGTCCTCGGGCTTGGTGATGTTGCTGGCCTTCCACGACACCGAGCGTGTACCCGAGCGCTGGTAGATCTGGGCGATGCTGACCAGGTCGCAGTCGGCGCCGCCATTGGCCTCGACCGCGACGAGCGCCTTGGGCACCCAGCCGAGCGTGAACTCCGGGCCGTCCTTGGCGCAGCCGACCGTGATGTTGGCGACGTTCGGCCCGCCGTCGAGGAACGTGACGTCGAGGCCCTCGGCCGCGTAGTAGCCCTCCTGCCGGGCCGCGATCTCGCCGGCGAACTGGGCCTGCGGGACCCACTGCAGCTGCAGCTTGACCTTGGTCGCGGCACCGCCGGTCGCGGCGCCCGGTGCCGTGCTGCAGGCCGCCGCGATCAGGCCGACGACGACCAGCGCGCCCAACCAGCGCGCGCGTGAACCAAACATGCAGCCTCCTCCTCTGGCCGGCTCGGGCAGCCGGTCGATGCCTTTGCGCGCCGAGAGTTTACGTCTCGCCGGCCCGCTGGGAAGCGTGCCACGGGATGACCAGCCGTTCGACCGCCAGGGCCAGGAGGTACAGCAGGATGCCCGAGACCGCGGTGATCGAGATCGCCGCCCACGTGATGTCGAAGCGAAGCGCGCTCGAGCTCTGGACGATGACCCGACCGAGCACGTCGTCCGAGCCGCCGAAGTACTCGGCGACGACCGCGCCGATGAGCGACAGCGTCGTCGCGATCTTGAGGCCGGTGAAGAAGTACGGCAGGGCATTCGGGATGCGCAGCTTGCGCAGGACCTGGCCGTCCGAGGCAGCGGAGGCGCGCATCAGCTCGACCGCGGACTCATCGACCTGGCTCAACCCGCGGGCGACGTTGACGACCATCGGAAAGAACGTCAGCAGGATCACGATCGCCATCTTGGCGAACGGGTTCAGGATGCCGAACCAGTTCGACATGATGGGCGCGGCGGCGATGATCGGGATCGCGCTCGCGCCGACGGCGATGGGCAGCACGGCCTCGCGGACCCGCGCCCAGCGCGCGATCGCGAACGCCGTGATCGTGCCCGCGCTCACCCCGATCACCAATCCGCCGATGGCCTCGTAGAGCGTGTTCACTGCGCTGCGCTGGAGCCGCGGCAGCTCCGCTGCGAAGGCGGCGGCCACGGTGGTCGGGCGAGGCAGGATGAACGACTGAAAGACGTGCGCGGCGCCGACGAGCTCGAGCAGCGCCAGGACGCCGACGAAGACCAGGACCGCCGGCACGAACTCGCGGAGCCGGCGTCCCCAGCCGGACCTCATCCGACCGCGCCCTCGGCGAGCGTCCGCGAGGCCGAGGCCACCGACCCGGCCGTGCCGGACCCGTCCGCTCGCCGGCCGCGGAGCGTCTCGCGGACCTCGGTGATCAGCGAGAAATAGCGCGTTGACTCGCGCGTGTCGTCGGTCCTCGGCCGGGGCAGGTCGATGTCGATGACCCGGACGACCCGGCCCGGGCGGGGCGACATGACCACGACCTTGGACGAGAGGAAGACCGCCTCTGGGATCGAGTGGGTCACGAAGACGACCGTGGTCTCGGTCTGCTGCCAGATCCGCTGGACCTCGGTGTTGAGGCGCTCGCGGGTCATCTCGTCGAGCGCGCCGAATGGCTCGTCCATCAGCAGGATCGACGGCTCGATGCTCAGCGCCCGGGCGATCGAGACCCGCTGCTGCATGCCGCCGGAGAGCTGGTACGGGTGGTGCCGCGCGAAGTCCTTCAGGTCAACGAGCTCGAGCATCGCGCGGACGCGGGCGTCGCGCTCGGCCGCGGCCACACGCTTGACCTCGAGGGGCAGGGCGACGTTCGCCTGCACGGTTCGCCAGTCGAACAGCACCGGCGCCTGGAAGACGATGCCGTAGTCGCGGTCCTTGCGGGCCCTGTTGGCCGGCTTGCCATTGACCGTGATCGTGCCCGAGGTTGGCGCGGTCAGGTCGCCGATGAGCCGGAGCAGCGTCGACTTGCCGCAGCCGGACGGGCCGATGAGCGAGACGAACTCTCCCGGCGCAATCGCCAGGTTGATGTCCTCGAGGGCCGTGGTCCGCCCGCCGGCCGTGTCGAAGACCTTGCTCACGCCGGAGATCGCCACGACGCTCGTGGCGGCCCCCTCGCTCATGACGGCCTCACCCGAGCGCCGCGTTCGGTCGGCTGCGCAGCGTGTACAGCTCGAGCAGCCGGACCGCGACGAAGAAGGTCAGGCCGAGCAGCGCTGCGGCGATCATCGCCGCCCACAGCTTCTCCGGGCCGGAGATGTACTGCTCGTTGAAGTTGAGGATCGCGCGCCCAAGCCCGAACTGGCTGCCACCCGGGTTCCCCTCGCCGACGATGGCCCCGACGATGCTCGCCGTCGCGGCGATCTTGAGGGCGGCGAACAGGTACGGAAGCGAGGCGGGCATGCGCAGCTTCCAGAAGATCGTCCAGCGCGATGCCGCGCAACTGCGCATCAGCTCGATGGCACGGGGGTCCGGCGAGGTGAGCCCGCGCAGCTCCGCGATCGTGACCGGGAAGAAGGTCAGGTACGAGGCCACGATCACGATGCCCACGAGGCCGTTCCCGAAGGCGAGGCAGATGAGCGGCGCGAGGGCGAGGATCGGGATCGTCTGGCTGGCGACGATGTACGGCATGAACGCCCGCTCGGCGAGCTTGGAGTGGACGAAGAGCGCCGCGAGAACGAGGCCCAGCACGCCGCCGACGATGAACCCGAGGGCTGCCTCACGCCCCGTGTAGAACGCGGCCCCGACGAGGTACGCGGCGAGGCTCTGCTCCTGCTGTCGCTGGACCGGCGCGTTGAGCGCATCCCAGACCTCCCACACGTGGGGCAGCGACAGGTCGTCGGCGATCGACCACTTGAACGGCGGGGTGTAGACCGCCTCGTTGCCGGCAGCGTCCTTGAACCGCCACGGATCGCCACCGAGCGCCTTGGCCCCCTCCCAGACGGCGACGAGGGCGGCCAGGAACAGGAGCGAGATGAGGATCCCGCGGACGACGGCCCGGATCGGCGACCGCGGCTGCATCGGGCCCTTGTGCCCTCGTCTGCTAGCTGACGGCCTGGTCGGCGATGTCGAGGGCGCGATCGATGATCTCGAAGCCCTCGGCCAGCTGGTCCTCCGAGACGCACAGCGGCGGGTTCGTGTGGATCGAGTTGTTCGGCGTGAAGGTGTACAGGCCGTTCTCGCGGAAGAACTTCTGGATCGCCTTCATCTCGTCGGACGTGCCGTTGTACGGGGTCAGCGGCGTCCACGGCTCGCGGCTGCGGACGAGGTCGATGATCCCGAACAGGCCGAGGTTGCGGGTCGCCCCGACCGACGGGTGCTTCGCGGCGAGCCGGTCGTGGTGCGACTTCATCACCGGCCCGAGACGGCGCGCGTTGCCGATGAGGTCGTCCTCCTCGTACACCCGGATCGTGGCAAGCGCCGCCGCGAGGCTCACCGGGTGCGACGAGTAGGTGAGACCGCCGTAGAACATCTTCGACTCGAAGGCCTCAGCGATCTCGTGGCGCATCGCCACGGCCCCGAGCGGCAGGTACGAGCTCGTCAGGCCCTTGGCCATGGTCATCAGGTCGGGCACGACGCCCCAGTGGTCGACGCCGAACCAGCGCCCGGTCCGGCCGAAGCCGGCCATGACCTCGTCGCAGACCATCAGGATGTTGTTGCGCGTGCAGATGTCGCGCACGCCCTCGAGGTAGCCGTCGGGCGGGATCAGGATCCCGTTGGTGCCCACGATGGTCTCGAGGAAGATCGCGGCGATCGTGTGGGCGCCTTCGTAGCGGATCACGTCCTCGAGGCCCTGCAGGCTCTCCCCGACCGGCCGCGGCTCCTTCTCGCCCCAGCGGTGCGTGTCGGGATAGCGGACGACGCCGACGAGCCCCGGTTCGTTCGCCCAGCGACGAGGATCGCCGGTCAGCGTCATCGCCCCGAACGTGGCGCCGTGGTACGCCCGGTAGCGGGCGAGCACCTTGTACCGGCCGGTGTGGTGGCGCGCGAGCTTGATCGCGTTCTCGATCGCCTCGGCGCCGCCGAGGGTGAAGAAGACCTTGTCGAGGTCGCCCGGCAGGATCTCGGCCAGCTTCTCCCCGAGCCGTCCCCGAATCTCGGTGGCGAACGCGGGCTGCACGTACTGCAGCTTCAGCGCCTGCTCGGTGATGGCGTCGATGACCCGACGATCGCCGTGGCCGATGTTCACGGACATCAGCTGGCTGTTGAAGTCGAGGATCCGCTTGCCTTCCGGCGTGTACAGGTAGACGCCCTCGGCGCGATCGATGGCGATCGGGTCGAGCTGGCCCTGGATCGACCACGAGAAGAACGTGTGAGCGCGGTTGAGCGCGACGATCTCGGCGCTGCTCATGCTCCTGGCGGCGGACTCGATGGCCATCGTGGGCTCCGTTCGAAGGGTCGCGGCGATCGGGCGACTGCGGCCGATTGTCGCAGATGCGTCTCCGGTCTTGACGCACGCGGTTCGGCCGCCGGCGAATTCGCGGGACCGCAGGCCGATCTCAGCCGAGAAGCGGAAGACGCCCCCGCCGGACCGGCGGGGGCGTCCATGTTCGCGAGAGGATGCCTGACCTACTCGAGCGTGCGGACGATCTTCTCGCAGCTCGCGTCGGCGACGTCGAAGCGGCCAAGGTGGGCCACGTCCCAACCCGGTCCGCAGTGGACCGCGTCGGGCGTCCTGTCGCCGCCGACGTTGATCACGTCGTTGCCGGTGCCGCCGTAGACGAGGTCGCGGCCTGCGCCGCCGCCGATCACGTCGTTGCCGTCGCCGCCCAGCAGGAGGTCTGGCCCCGGGCCACCACGAATGGCATCGTTGCCATCGCCGCCGCTGATGGCGTCCGCCCCCGGCCCGCCGCCGATGGCGTCCGCGCCCGGGCCGCCGCGGATCCTGTCTCGCCCGTCACCGCCGAGGATCCGGTCGTTCCCGAAGCCGCCATAGATCCAGTCGTTGTCGGCCCCGCCGTCGATGTCGTCGTTGCCGCCGAGGCCTTCGAGGATGTCGTTCCCCGCGAGCCCGACGATCGTGTCCGCGTCGGCGGTGCCGATGAGGTGATCGGGGCCCGGCGTGCCTTCGAAGCTGGCCGCCAGCGTTGTCGCGGGCAGCGCGAGCGCGGCCACGAGGGCAGCCGCGCCGACGAGCGAGCGCGGCCCGGGGAGTCGAAGGTGCTGGGTCATCGTGCGATCTCCTTCAGTCAGTCCCCCGAACGAAATGGCGCGTTCGAGCGCGACGGAACCGTAGGCGCGAGATCGGCATGGTTCCACCAACGCGCCGGGCGCGCCACGTAAGGCGCTGGTAAGCGCGAACTTCGACCAGCCCGGATCGCCGGGCTGGCGCGAGCGAGGTCGTCCAGCTCGCGCTGAAGGGCCCCAAGGAGCAGCTCAGCCTCGTGTCCGCGACGGGCCTCCGAGGGACGCCCGCCGCGGGTGGCCCGGTGTACGCTCTCGCCCTTCACAGGACATGCCTCCGATGTGAGGCCGAGGGCGAGAGGGCTGGAGATGCCGAGGATCGTTCGAGGGGCGCTGCTGCAGGCGAGCTGGACCGGCGACAAGGAGTCGATGATCCAGAAGCACGTGGCCGCGACGCACGAGGCCAAGAAGCAGGGCGCCCAGGTCATGCTCTTCCAGGAGCTGTTCTACGGGCCTTACTTCTGCCAGGTCCAGGACGCGCAGTACTACACGTACACCGAGCTCATCCCGGACGGCCCCACGACGAAGATGATGCAGGACCTGGCGAAGGAAACCGGGATGGTCCTCGTCGTCCCGATGTACGAGGAGGATGCCCAGGCCTTGGGCATCTACTACAACACCGCCGCCGTGATCGACGCCGACGGCAAGTACCTCGGCAAGTACCGGAAGACGCACATCCCGCACGTCAAGGGCTTCTGGGAGAAGTTCTACTTCCGGCCCGGGAACATGGGCTACCCGGTGTTCGAGACCGCGGTCGGCAAGGTCGGCGTGTACATCTGCTACGACCGGCACTTCCCCGAGGGCGCGCGGGCGCTCGGCCTCAATGGCGCGGAGATGGTGTTCATCCCGTCGGCGACCTCACGCGGCCTGTCGGAGTACCTGTGGCGGATCGAGCAGGTGTCGCACGCCGTCGCCAACGGCTACTTCGTGGGCACGATCAACCGGGTCGGCATCGAGAAGGAGATCGGCGACGACGACTTCTACGGCCAGAGCTACTTCTGCGACCCTCGTGGCCAGTTCATCGGCTCGGTCGGCTCGCCGTATGACGAGGAGCTGATCGTGCGCGATATGGACCTCGACGTCATCACCCAGGTCCGCCAGACGTGGCAGTTCTACCGGGACCGGCGGCCCGACGCGTACGGGGACCTGACCCGGCCGTAGTTCCTCGCGCCGACCACGCCGGCCGACTCGCCCGGAAGGCGGCCCCGGAACCCGACTTCCGAAACCTATTCGGCATCGACCCGACCGAACGAAGGCCCTCCCGGTCGGCGCGGCGCGATCGGGAGTCTGATCCTCGCAGAATTCGCATCCGAAGCGATTGGGGTCGGTTTCGGCGCCGTTCCGCCCCTCTCGGCGGCAGTAAGCGGGCGCGAAGGGCGACCTTGTTGAATAGGTCGCGGAATGTCACCGCGAAGGCTAGCGCCGACGACCCCGCCGGCCGTGATCGCCGAGCTGCGTCGCGCGTCGATCAGGTTCGGGGACGAGGTCCGAGATTCGCGCCACGCTCGCGGCTGGACGGCCGGCGATCTGGCTACGCGGGCGAGCGTCTCCGCGGATGTCGTGTACAGGATCGAATCCGGCGAGTCCTGTTCGATGGACGCCTGTGCCCGAATCGCGGTGGCGCTCGGCCGACGGCTCCAGCTCGATCTCGTCGATCGGCGACGGCGGGATGCGACACCTGCCGGCCTGCAACGCGACTTCGTCCACTCCGCGATGGGCGAGATCGAGGCTCGCCACCTTCGTGCCCTCGGCATTGCGGTCGGCATCGACGAGCCGTACCAGCACTACCAGTTCGCCGGCCGGGCGGACGTCGTCGCCTGGAACGTGGAGCGGCGCGCACTTCTGCACATCGAGAACCGCACGCGCTTTCCGGATTTCCAGGAGATGGCGGGCGCTTACAACGCGAAGCGCGCGTATCTCGGCTCGGCCCTCGGCGCGCGGTTGGACGTGCTCCACTGGGCGAGCCAGGCGCATGTCATCGCGGCGCTGTGGTCGTCGGAAGTCCTGCATGCGATCCGGCTGCGTCCCGATTCCTTCCGGTCACTCTGCCCCGACGACACCGATGCGTTCCGCGCGTGGTGGCGCGGCGAGGCGCCGCGCTCCGGGACATCGTCGGCGCTTGTCGTCCTCGACCCGCTCGCATCGGGTCGCGAGCGAGTCTTCATCTCGTTGGATGAAGCGATGAGCGCGCGGCCCAGGCACCCGGGGTACGCCGCGGTCGCCGCATGCATCGGGCGGCAATCGCAGCCCTGACCTCGAGGTGTCCGGCCGGGAGATGCAGGGGCCCGACGCGGCAGAATGCCGGGCTGGCCTGAGGGGAAAGCCCCTGCGCGCCGTCACGCTGTACGCTCGAAACCTCGCGGAGGGGCCAGGCGATGCAGTTCGGTTTCACACTCAAGCCCGAGCACTCGATCGAAGCGACCCTCGACCTCGCCTGGCTGGGCGAGGAAGTCGGCTTCGACTACCTCTGGCTGTTCGACTCGCACGTCCTGTGGCGCGAGCCGTACGCCCTCCTGGCGCTGATCGCCGAGCACACGAACAAGCTGCGGCTCGGGACGTGCGTGACCAACCCGGGCACCCGCGAGCCGAGCGTCACCGCATCGGCGCTGGCGACGCTCGACGAGCTCAGCGGCGGGCGCATGGACCTGGGGATCGGCCGCGGCGACTCCGCGCGCCGGGTGCTCGGCAAGCCGCCGATCACCCTGGCCCACACCGAGGAGGCGATCCACGTCATCAAGGACCTCGTCGAGGGTCGACCCGTCGTGTACGAGGGCACCGAGCTGCAGCTGACCTGGACCGGCAAGTGGAGGCTTCCGGTATGGGTCGCCGGCTACGGCCCGATGGCCCTGTCGATGACCGGCCGCGTCGCCGATGGCGTGATCCTCCAGCTGGCCGACCCGGACCTCATCCGCTGGTTCGTGGGCCAGGTCCGCGAGGCTGCGGTGACCGCCGGGCGCGACCCCGACACCATCCAGGTCCAGGCGGCGGCGCCGCTCCACCTCGGCCCGCGCGATCTCGGGCGCGAGCGGACCCGCTGGTTCCCCGCGCTGGTGTCCAACCATGTCGTCGATCTCGTCAACAAGTACCCACGCGAGCAGCTGCCCGACTCGCTGACGGGCTACATCACCGACCGCACCGACTACGACTACCTCCACCACGCCGAGGTCGGTTCCTCGAACGCCGGCTTCGTGGGCGACGAGGTCACCGACCGGTTCTGCGTGCTGGGTGAGATCGACGAGGTCGTCGCCAAGCTGCACGTCCTCGCCGACGCCGGCGTCACCCAGTTCAACGTCTACCTCATGAACGGCGACGAGCGCGAGCAGCTGGAGCGAATCGGCCGGGAGGTCATCCGGGCATTGGCGTAGCATCGAGCGGTCGGCAGCTGCCGGCCGGTCCACGACGAGGAGCGACATGGACAAGAAGGCGAAGACGCCCAAGAAGCCGAAGCAGAACAAGGCGAAGACCGCCAAGTAGCTCCCCGGCGGCGGCCGTCCGCACGGTTACCGGGCGCCGCTGGGACGTTTTCCCCCCGCCTGCGGACCGAAGGTCCGACTTGCGCTCGAGCGCGCCTGTCCGACACTGGGGTCGTTCCCATACATCGACCTCGTGGTCAGTCGCAGCCGAGGCGTGCCATGCCGACCCTGACCCTTCGCCGTCGCGATCCCTGGTGGGACCTCGAAGGCCCTGCCGCCAAGCGCCGTCGCTACTACCAC
>DATJGH010000112.1:0-7810 GCA_035495215.1 Patescibacteria group bacterium | reverse complement strand
GACCAGATCCTCCTGCCGACGATGGGACTCCTCGCTGGCATCGGGCTGCTGCTGATGATCCGGCTGCCCCAGGATCTCGCCGGGCGGCTGGGCGGGCTCGCCCAGACACAGCTGCTGTGGCTGGTGATCGGGCTCACGATCGTCGCCGTCCTCGGGGTCGCGGTGCGCAGCGACGTCTGGCTCCGTCGCTACAAGTACACCTGGGCGGCGGTCGGGGTCGTGCTGCTGCTGATGACGTTCGTCTTCGGCCGTGACATCAATGGGGCGCGCCTGTCCGTCACGATCGGGCCGTTCAGCGGCCAGCCATCCGAGCTGCTGAAGGTGATCCTCGTCGTCTTCCTGGCGGGCTACCTGTCCGAGAACCGGCCGCTGCTCGTCGAGGAGTCGACGAAGGTCGGGCCGATCAGCCTGCCGCCACTGCCGTATCTCGCGCCGATGGTCGCGATGTGGGCGATCGCCCTGGGCATCGTCATCGTCCAGCGCGACCTCGGGGCAGCCCTCCTGTTCTTTGCCGTCTTCCTGCTGCTGCTGTACGTCTCGACCGCGCGCTTCAGCTTCGTCGTGCTCGGCCTCGCCGCCTTCGTCGTCGGGGCGGGCCTCCTGTACTTCGTGTTCGAGCACGTCCGGACACGGATCGACATCTGGGTCGATCCCTTCGCCGACGCGACCGGAGCCGGCTACCAGGTCGTCCAGGCGTTGCACGCCTTCGCTCGTGGCGGGCTCATCGGGACCGGGCTCGGAGCGGGCCTCCCGAGCGTCGGCGGCCTGCCCCCGATTCCCGCCCTGCACACGGACTTTCCGTTCGCGGCGCTGGGCGAGGAGCTCGGCCTCGTCGGCATCCTCGCCGTGCTCGGCCTGTACCTCGTGCTCGTCGAACGCGGCCTGCGGATCGCGTCCGCCGCGCAGGACGAGTTCCGGGCGATTCTCGCCGCCGGGCTGTCACTGGTGATCGGCGTCCAGGCGTTCATCATCGCGGCCGGGAACCTGAAGCTGATCCCGCTCACCGGGATCACGCTGCCGTTCGTGAGCTACGGCGGCTCGTCCCTGCTGGCGAACTCCGTGATCGTCGGCCTGCTCATCGCGCTGTCCGAGCGAACCCGCGAGCCGCTGCCCCCGCCGAAGCGGCCAGGTCGCCTGCGGCGCCTGTTCGATCGGGGCGCTGCCTGATGACCGGGCACGAGCGACCCAGCGGCTCGCGACCCCAGGGCCGGTTCGCGCCGGGTCCCAGGCCCGCGGCACACGCGAGGCCCGTGTCCGGCATGTCGCCGTCGTGGGCGGGCCGGCGGATCGGGATCGGCGCCGCCCTCGGCCGGGTGGCGATGGCCCTCGCGATCGCGTTCGGCGGCCTCGCGCTCGGCGCCGGGTACTGGCAGGTCGTCGAGTCCCAGAACCTGAGCACGTCCGGCGACGATGCCGCGGTCATCGCCACGGCGCGCAACGTGCTGCGCGGCGAGATCCTCGACCGCGATGGCGCGCGGCTCGCCTGGAACAAGCGCGACCAGAACGACGAGCCATACCGGGTGTACGCGAGCAGCTCGCTGTCGGGCGTGATCGGCTATGCCAACCGGCAGTTCGGCACGGCCGGGCTCGAGAACGCCTGGAACGCGCAGCTCAGCGGCGTCGTCTCCGCGGATCCGCTGCGGGAGCTCACCCGCAAGTTCCGGGCGGACCCTTCGGACCCGGAAACGCTCAAGACGACGCTCGTGCTCCAGCTCCAGGATGCCGCGGCGCGGGCCCTCGGACGCAATCGCGGCGCGGTCGTGATGCTCGACCCGCGGACCGGCGAGATCTTGGCGATGGTCTCGACGCCGACCTACGACGCGTCGGCCATCGCCAACCCCGCGACTGCCGCGGCGACCTTCAAGCAGCTCCAGGGCGATCGCCGGGCGCCGCTCCTGCCGCGGGCGACGCAGGGGCTGTACCCGCCCGGCTCGGCGTTCAAGATCGTGACCTCGATGGCCGCCCTGAGCAGTGGTGCGATCACGCCCGCGACGACGTACGCGGACCAGCCCGCGGCCGAGTCGAAAGGCTGGCTGATCGATGGCTTCCGTGTCCGCGACGGTCACCACCCCCAGACCGACGACCGCGCCCTCGACTACCGGGAGGCGATCGAGGCCTCGTGCAACATCTACTTCGCGGAGACGGGCGTTCGCACCGGCAGCGAGGCACTGACCGAGTACGCGGGCCGGGTCGGCTTCGGGGCATCGCTCCCGTTCGACCTGCCCACCGCCGCGGCCCAGCTCACCAACGGCGGCGGCCCGCTGCCCGGCGGCTTCGCGGACCGGGTCGAGCTGGCCAACGCCTCGTACGGCCAGGCGGAGGTGCTGGTCACGCCACTGCAGATGGCCCTCGTCGCGGCGACCATCGCCAACGACGGCACGCTGATGGAGCCGCACCTCGTCCGCGAGTCCACCGGCAAGGCGGGCACGACCACCATCGATCCGACGATCGTCCGGCAGGTCGTGTCACCGGGCATCGCCCACGAGATCGGCGCGGCGATGCGACTCGCCGTGAACGGCGACATCGGCCGGTTCTTCACCTTCGGCGCCGCCCTGCGGAGCATGGTCGTCGCCGGGAAGTCCGGCACCGCCGAGCTCGGCCCGGGGCAGCAGCCGCACTCGTGGTTCATCGGCTTCGCGCCGTACGACAACCCACAGGTCGCGATCGCGGTCCTGGTGGAGCGCTCGGGCGGTGGCGGCGTCAAGGCATCGCCGATCGCGGGCGACCTGCTGCGGGCGTGGCGAGCCTGGGCGGGCGGATGAGCGATCGTCCCGACGACGCGACCGCCGCGCGACCACGCACCCGGCTCGAACGGCTTGCCCTGGCCGGCATCGCCGTCGTCGTCGCCGCGGTGTTCGGCGGCATGGGAATCGCGGCGCTCGCGGGGGGCGAGGTGTTCCTCGGCGTGATGGGCGGCATCGGTGCGCTGATGACGATCTGGGCGGCCGCGGGCAACCTGCGCCGAGGCTAGGCGCGCGCGTGGAACCGATTGACCTTCTGCCGACGCGGGTGAACTTGATGGGAACCTTCTGCGCCATCCCGACGTACCATCCCGTGACCACATCGGAGGGCGGCTCGGCGTCGGAGGAGGCGACGGACCGCTGAGGGGAGCCTGAATGCCATCGATTCAGCAGGTCGGGGACCGTGTCCTCGCCAACGTCGAGCGGGTCATCGTCGGCAAGCACAACGAGGTGCGCTTCGCCCTCGTCGCGCTGCTGTGCAAGGGCCATCTCCTGATCGAGGACGTGCCGGGCACCGGCAAGACGGTCCTCGCCAAGGCCATCGCGAAGAGCCTCGGCAGCTCGTTCCGGCGCATCCAGTTCACGCCGGACCTCCTTCCGTCCGACGTCACCGGGCTGTCGATCTACAACCAGAAGACCCAGGAGTTCGAATTCCGACCAGGCCCGATCATGGCCCAGGTCGTGCTCGCCGACGAGATCAACCGGGCGACCCCGAAGACCCAGTCCGCCCTCCTCGAGTGCATGGAGGAGCGGCAGGCGACGATCGACGGCACGACCTACCCGATGCCCGACCCGTTCCTCGTCATCGCCACCCAGAACCCGATCGAGTACGAGGGCACGTTCGCCCTCCCCGAGGCCCAGCTCGACCGGTTCATGCTCCGCATCCGCCTCGGCTATCCGCAGCCGGTCGAAGAGGTCGTTATCCTCGACGAGCAGAAGCGCCAGCACCCGATCGACGAGCTCGAGGAGGTGTGCTCGGTCGACGAGCTGAAGGAGATGCAGCGCGCCGTCCGCGAGATCTACGTCGACCCGACGGTGGCCGAGTACATCGTCCGCCTCGTGAACGGCACGCGCGACCACGGCGACATCTACCTCGGCGCCTCGCCGCGCGGCTCGATCGCCCTGTACCGGGCGGGCCAGGCGCTCGCCGGCCTGCTCGGTCGTGACTACGTGATCCCCGACGACGTCAAGGCGCTGGCCGAGGCGGCCCTCGCGCATCGCCTGATCATCAAGACCAGCTCGTCGATCCACGACGTCCAGCCTGCCCAGGTCATCCGCGAGCTGCTCGAGTCGACGCCCGTCGGCTCGACGCGGGAGTCGGCGCTGTCGGCCGTCTCGCCGGCGACGCCGACGGGCAACGCCCGCACTCGCTCCCGCAGCTCGTAGCAATCGCGAAAGCGGAGGAGGCCGAGCCAGCTCGGGCGTCGCAAGGGCATGTTCCGCAAGCTCCAGCTGCTCCTGCTCGGCGCGATCCTCGTGGTCGCCGCCTTCTCGACGGGCTGGGCGTTCCTGTTCTACCTCGTCTATCTCGGCGTCCTCGTCGTCGGTGGCTCGTACGTGCTGACCAGGCTGGGCCTGGCCGACCTCGAGGCGGGCTACGCGGTGAACCAGCTGTCGGGCCACGTCGGTGATCGGATCCGGGTGACGTACACCCTGCGCAACACGAGCCGGATCCCCAAGCCCTGGCTCGAGGTCCACAACCCGACGTCGCTGCCGGCCGGGCTGCCCGGCCGCGCGATCTCGCTCGGTGGCCAGACCGAGCGTTCCTGGCTGATCCGCACGCCGCTCACGAGGCGCGGCCACTTCCGCATCGAGCCGCTGCAGATCAGGACGGGCGACCCGTTCGGGTTCTTCGAGTCATCGGCCTCGGTCGGCTCAGGGATCAACGTCACGGTCTACCCGCGCCTGGAGCCGATCCCGCTGTGGCGCCTGCCCGCGGCCAATCTCGACGGCAGCCAGGCCATGCGCGAGCGGACGCTCCAGGCAACGCCACTCGCGACGACCGTGCGGCCATGGGCGCCGGGCGACGCGTTCAACCGGATCCACTGGAAGTCGACCGCGCGCCACGGCGACATCCAGGTGAAGGAGTTCGACCTCGAGCAGACCGCGGACTGCTGGATCGTGCTCGACCTCGAGCGCTCGATCCAGCGCGGGTCGGGCGATGAGTCGACGGTCGAGGTCGCCGTGCGTGCCGCTGCCGCCGTCGCCGACAAGGCGCTCGTCGAGAACCGGGCCGTGGGCATGACCTGCAACGCCCACCGCCTGGTCCAGCTCCAGCCCGACCGCGGCGGGCGCCAGCACCTCAAGGTCATGCAGCTCCTCGCCGCGGTCGAGGGCGACGGCTCCACGCCGATCGGCGAGGCGCTCGTGTCGAGCGTGCCTCGCATCCGCCGGGGCATGACCGCGGTCATCATCACGGCCTCGCTCAACCGGGAGTGGGTCAAGCCGCTGGCCAATCTCCGCTCTCGCGGCGTCGCCTGCGTGGTGATCGCCCTGGACGTGCCCGCGTTCGAGCGCCGCGACCAGGAGGAAGCCGCGCGGAGGTCCGGCATGCCGCAGGTCGACGAGCCACTCCTGCCGGCGTCGTCGACCGCGCAGGAGTGGCGAGCCCTCCGCCACGCCCTCGCCGAGTTCGACATCGCGGTCTACCGCGTCGGCCCGGCCGTGCCCCTGGGCGAGGCCCTCGCCGCATGAGCGCCGGCGTCATCACGGCCGGCGCCAGGACGGTGCCGCAACCGCGGTCCATGCCCCTCCGCCCGGCCGAGGGCTGGCTGACGTTGCTGGCGACGGTCGTGATGGTCATGGTCCTGGGGGGCTCGCTCCAGGACGCGGCGTGGACGCCCGACTCGAACAATCCGGACGTCAACTTCCTGCCCTGGGTCGGCCTCATCGGCGTGGCCTGGGGCGTCTTCGGGGCGAAGGTCGGCTGGGGCCGCTGGCGCACCCATATCCTCGGCGCGCTCATTGCCGGCCTGATCCTGCCGCTGATCGTCGGCGGGATCGCGCTCGGGCCAGACGCGAACGTCGGCTGGGATCCGGCGGGCATGGCCCGACGGCTCGTCGCGACGCTCGGGGTCGCGCAGAACGTGTGGCGCGACCTGGTGATCATCGGCAAGGCGACGACCGGGCAGTACGCGCACTACCACCTCGTCTTCGGGGTGATCGTGTGGGGCGCGGGAATCCTCGCCGGGTTCACCGTCTTCGGGCACCGCCGGCCGCTCGACGCGGTGGTGGTCGTCGGCCTGGCGATCATCGCCAACATGGCCCTGACCACCCATCCGCAGCTGACCCTGATGGTGATCTTCAGCGCAGCCGCCCTGCTGCTCCTCATCCGGACCCACGTGTTCGAGGAGGAGCTCACCTGGTCGCGGCGCAAGATCGGCGACCCGGGCACGGTCGGCCAGCTGTACCTGCGCGGCGGCGCCGCGTTCGTCACGGCAACGATCCTCGCTTCCGTGGTCCTGACGGCGACCGCGAGCTCCGCGCCGTTGCAGGGCGTGTGGGCCGACCTGCCCAAGCATCTCCAGGGCCTCCAGCAGCTCCTTCTCCAGATCGGCCCTCCGGCCGGCGATCCGCGGGGACTCGGAACGGTCGGCTTCGGCAAGAACGCGAAGACCGGCGGGCTGTGGCAGCCGAGCGACTCCGTCGCGTTCCGGGTCCAGCTGCAGCCAGGCGAGACCAAGGTCGTCAAGTGGCGAGCGGGGACCTACGCGGAGTACACCCGCTTCGGTTGGACGTGGGGCGACCCGGAGAGCACCAACGACGTCGCCGCTCGGGACCTCCAGGCCATCCCGGCGGGCGAGCCGGGGTTCGCGGTGGGCCGTCGCGAGTTCTTCGCACGGATCACGCCGGAGGTGTTCCGCGAGAACACCATCATCTCGCCCAACGAGCTCGAACGGGTCGATCGCACCTCCAGGGCGATCAGCGTCGGCGGCGGCGACTATTTCACGGCGGTCGAGTCCGACGACTCGCTCAACACCTACAACATCACGGCCGCGGTCCCGGTCCTGCAGGACGTCCAGGGCGGCATCACCGAGGCGCGCCTCCGCCAGGCCGGCACGAACTACGGCGCGCCGGAGCTCGTCGCCATCTACACGGCGCTGCCCAAGGATGCGATGGGTCCGGCGTCGACCCAGCTCCTCGCGGACATCAGGCGGAGCGTCAATGCCCCGGCCGACGTCGACCCGAACAATCCGTATGACCTTGCCCGGGCGATGGAACAGTACCTGGCCAGCCCGTCGAACTTCAGGTACGACCCCGATGTCCGGCCCGACATCAGCGAGAAGTGCGGCGGGGATGTCTCCTCGGTCGAGTGCTTTGCGCTCATGAAGGCCGGCTATTGCGAGTACTACGCCAGCGCGATGACGGTGATGCTCCGGTGGTCGCATATTCCCGCGCGTGTCGCCTACGGCTTCCTGCCGGGCAAGCGCGGCAACGACAACCTGGAGGTCGTCTCCGCGGCTTCGGCGCACTGGTGGGTGGAGGTCTACTTCCCCGGCACCGGCTGGGTCGAGTTCGATCCGACCGGGCAGGTCGGCCAGCCGCAGCCGATCCCGTCCGGATCCGTTGGTCCGCCCACGCCGGCGCCGACGGGCATTGCGCCGACGTTCGCCGAGCGCGACCTGACGCCGCCGCCGGCGCGCGTGGGCCAGACGACGACGAGTCCGGGCGCGGGTCCGTTCATCGCGATCGCGATGATCCTCGTGATCGGCGTGCTCGCCCTCGCCTACGCGGCGATCCGCCGCGCGCCGAGCAGGCCGATGCACCCGGACAAGGCATGGGGCTCCATGGCCCGACTCGCCGCACGCCTCGGGCTGGGCCCGCGGCCGTCGCAGACGGTCTTCGAGTACGCGGGCGCCCTGGGCGACGAGGTGCCCGCCGTCAGGGTCGAGCTGACGACGCTCGCCCGCGCCAAGGTCGAGGTCGCCTACGGCAGGCGCGACATCGCGCCCGATCGCATGCGCCGCATCGCCGAGGCATACCACCGCCTGCGGCTCGCGCTCCTTGGCCTGCTGCTGCGGCGCGGCCTTCGAGGACGCCGGCGGCGCTAGCGAGCGCTACAGGGCTCC
>DATJGH010000111.1:0-15585 GCA_035495215.1 Patescibacteria group bacterium | reverse complement strand
CGATGGGCCAGGTACTCGAGGAGGTCGAGCTTGGTGACGACGCCCGCCGGGCGCCCCTTCGCGACGGGGACGACGGCCGCAGCGCCGCCGGAAAGGAGGGCGAAGGCATCGTCGAGCGACGCGCCGAGGTCGATCGTCGGCAGCGGCGGGTCCATGACCTCGCCCACCGTCCGCTCGACCACCGTCGGGTCGCGGTACGCCCGATCGAGCAGGCCCTTCTCGCTGACCGAGCCGACGATCCCGTCGACCTCATCGCCCGTCGGTCGCTCGGAGACCGGCAGCTGGCTGATGCCGTACAGCTGCAGCAGGTCGATCGCCGCGCCGACCCGATCCGTCGTCCGGGCGAGCACGACGTCGGGCAGCTCCCTGCCGCGGTGGCTGGCCCGCAGGACCTCGTTGACGCGAACCACGGCGCCCGTGGTGGTGAGCAGCCCGTTGGCCCGCATCCATTCGTCGTTGTAGAGCTTCGACAGGTAGTTCCGGCCGCCGTCGGGGAAGATGACGATCAGAACCGCCGCCCTCGCCGCGACGGCGTCCTCGCGCATGAGCCGGCGCGCCTCGTCCAGCGCGGCGATGAGCGCCGTGCCGCACGACTCGCCCGCGAGGATCCCCTCCTCCCGCGTGATTCGCCGCGCCATCGCGAACGCGTCGCGGTCCGAGACGCGCACCCAGCGGTCGACCATCGCCGGGTCGTACGTACCCGGAAAGAAGTCCTCGCCGACGCCCTCGGTGAGGTACGGCCGGGCGGTATCGCCGGACAGCACCGACCCCTCCGGATCCGCACCCACGACCACGAGCTTCGGGTTCTTCGTGCGCAGGTAGCGCGCCGTGCCGGTGACCGTGCCGCCCGTGCCCACGCTGGCGATGAGGTGGGTGATCCGGCCCTCCGTCTGGTCCCAGATCTCGGGCCCGGTGGTCGCCTCGTGCGCCGTGGGATTCTCCTGGTTCCAGTACTGGTCCGGCTTGAACGCGCCCGGGATGTCGCGGGCGAGCCGGGCAGCGACCGAGTAGTAGGACTCGGGCGACTCGGGCTCGACGTTGGTCGGGCAGAGCACGACCTCCGCGCCGTACGCGCGCAGCAGCGACTGCTTCTCGACCGACTGCTTGTCGGCCATGACGAAGATGCAGCGGTAGCCCTTCAGCGCCGCGGCGATGGCCAGGCCATGCCCGGTATTGCCCGACGTCGGCTCGATGATCGTGCCGCCGGGCTTCAGCAGGCCGGCCTTCTCGGCCGCCTCGATCATCGGCAGCCCGATGCGGTCCTTGACCGAGCCGCCCGGGTTCATCGTCTCGAGCTTGGCGAGGATCAGCGGCTGCGCGTCCAGCGGACCGAGGTCGCGCTCGGGGATGCGCGTCAGTCGGACGAGGGGCGTGTTGCCGACGAGGTCGAGGATGGACTCGGCGTAGTGCACGTCGGACGGGAGGATACGTCCCGGAGGCCCGGTCCGGGACGTATCGGCCACCACACCGCACCGAGCCGTCGGTGACGGTCAGGAGGAGCGGGCGGGTACCGGCCCACTCCGAAGTAGCGCGGAGCCGGCCTTGCCGCCGGCTCCGCCTCGGTGTTCCTCAGTTGCTGACCACCTTGAAATAGGTGATCCAGCCGGGCTCGCTGGCCACCGTGATGGACGCCCAGCCCTCAGGGCCGGACGTTCCCGTGGGGACCGTCCGCAGGTTGATCGTGACTGCGCCCGTCGTGCACGTGCCGGCACGCAGGAACGGGCCCTGCGCTGACCCGAAGCTCGGAAGGAACGCCTTGTCGGTCGCGTTCGGGCACCTGGCCGGGTCCTCGAGGTAGGTCGCGGCGGAGATGCCCAGGATTGCGGGGAAGAACCCGATGCCCTTGTGCTGCGGGCCGAGCGCAACCTGGCCGTCGTGGACGTGCCAGGTCGGCGGAAGCTCCGAAGCGTCCGAGCTTGCCAGGGCCGTGCCGGCGAAAGCCGACACCGCCAGTAGTGCCGCGAGCACGACGCCGATGCGGCGTGCCGCGGATGCCGGTCTGCTGACCTGATGCTGCATTTCCATCCTTCGTCTACTCCTTCCCGCTGGCGTCGCCGACGGCGCTCGCCAGCAGCTGCTCATCCATTCCTCCAGCCATGCCGGCGTTCGATACCGCCACGTCGAGTGCGGGTTGGAGGACGCGACAGCTCGAGACGTCACCGAGCGCCGCGGCAGCGGCCCGCGCGGAACGGGCAGGACTGAACGCCCAGCCTTCGAGCACGACCGCGACCGTGGTTGCGTCGCGCAGGAGGGTGACGTTCGTGACGCCGAGCGACGCCAGCCTGGCTGCCTCGGCGGAGCCGATGCGGATGCCGGCCCCCATCGGCCAGAGCATCAGCGCCTTCGCCATTGCCATTCCTCCTGCGCGAGCCGTCGGTCACGCGGGCTCGGGAGGAACCTACTGGGCAGGCACCCCCGAATTCATCGGGGGAACCCCGTACCAGAGCCGCCCAGGCGCACGGCGAGCTCCGTGCGATTGCGGGCACCGACCTTGGCGAAGATGTTCGTGACGTGCCGCTCGACAGTCTTCGGCGAGATGGCGAGCGACGCCGCAATCTCGGCGTTGGTCGCGCCACCCGCGACGAGTCCCGCGACCTCACGCTCGCGCTCGCTCAGGTCAGCAAGGGAGTCGCTGGTGGCGGCTCGCGGTCCGCGACGCCAGCTGCGGACGCCGAGCTGGCGCAGCGCCCTCGTCGCGAGCCGGCTCCGGCCCACAGCACCGATCTGCTCTGCGAGCGCCGCGGCTTCCGTGAATTCCTTGACCGCCAGCGACCGATCCATGCGGCGAATGGTGGCCGCCGCGTCGAGCTTGACCCAGACGAGCTCGTCGAGCAATCCCGCCGAGTGAAGGTCGGCGGCGAGTCGATTCCGGATGTCCGCCGCGGCCTGATGATCCCCTTCTGCCTGTGCGATCGATGCTTCCGCGGCTGCCCGCCACAGGCCCCGCATCGGGTAGTCGATGATCGGGCGTGCATTCCATGCCGCGAGCTCGCGTTTTGCCTCGTCGATGCGTCCCAGGCGGGCCAGAATGTCCGCCGACGCGACCATGAGCTCGCCACCGCATCGGGGACAGCCAGCCAGACCCGCGTCGGCGCGGGCCCCCGCCAACGCGGCCTCGATCTCGCGCTGATGCTCGGCAGGGCCGAGCCGAGCCAGTACCAGAGCGATTTCATGACGGATTGACAGGCGGTAATGGGGATTGGGGTGGTCCCGCGCATCGCGCCGCAGGCCGGCGAGACCGTCCGGGTCGCCGATCGAAAGCTGCGCGAGGTGCAGCGTCGCGACCGCGTTCCCCCATCGCCCGGGAGGCGACCCCAGGCGCTTTTCGAGGTCCACGGTCTCACGGGCGATGTCGTGCGCTTCGGTCAGGCGGCCGAGGTCAGACAACACCCGTGCAAGCCCGATTCCGGCGTCGATCATCGGGTATGGAAGGACCGCCCGATGGGCGATATCCCACGCCTCCCGGTAGGCCGCCCCCGCCTCGGAGACGGCGCCGAGCGGGCGAAGCCCGAAACCGCTCCGAAGCAGCGCAGCGACGTACACCTCGTCATCCAGCGTGCGAGCGACCGGCAGGATCTCCTGCGTCAACTGGCGGATGTCGTCGAACCGCTCCTCCTGCATGGCGGCGCCGATCGATGCCTCGAGCGCCGCCACGTACGCCCGCCGTCCCTCCTCCGGGAGCTCGGCCAATCCGCCCGCACCCGTCACCATCGTCCGGGCCGCCGACAGCGCTCGGCCCGCAGCCGCTGAACCGCCAGGCGCATCGTGGTCAAGCCACAGGGCGATCTCCGCCTGGAGCGCCTCCTGGCGCGCAATGGCTTGCGCGGTCGGCACGGCCGCATCTCGTGCTCGCTGAAGGAGCCCGTGCGCGTCGCTTGATCGGGAGAGTCGGAACGCCGCGAGCGCCGCCTCGGTGGCGGCGTGCTGACGGGCAGCCGGAGTCTCGTCGTCCTCGAGCAGCTGGACCCACTGCCGCAGGGCGAGCTCCTGGTCGCCGATGACGCTCGCGAGCTTGCCGATCTCGCTCGCCAGGGAAAGCCGCGACGCGGACCCGGCGGGAAGGGCGTCGGCGATCGATGCGAGGCGGCGCAGGCCTTCGACGCCGATCAGTCGCCGCTGCGGTGAGGCGAGGATGCGCCCCGCGAGGCCGGCAGTCGGCAGGCCTGCGGCCTCGCCGTGATCGAGTGCCTCGAACAGCAGGTGCAGGTCGTGACCCGCCCAGCCATCCAGCAGGACGGCGAGGCGTTCGTGGAGCCTTTGGCGATTCGACGGTGGAATGGTTGCCGCGGCCGCCTCGCGGATCAGGTCGTGCGCGAGCTGCCACGAGCCCGACGCATCGAGCGCGAGACCGCGGGTGACGAGCTCCCCGGCCGCGTGGTCGACTCGCTCGGCCGGCCAGGCCGTGAGCTCGGCAAGCTGGTCGCGAGGGAACGGTCGGGCGCCGACCACCAGTGCGTTGAGGAGCGCAACGGCGTCCGCGGAGAGCGCTCGCAGGCGATCCGTGACGAGCTGGGCTCCGTCCGTCGAGCCACGGCCGTGGGCCAGGGCCTCGACCCAGAAGGGTGAGCCTGCCGCGCGTCGCCAGAGGTCTTCGGCACCATCCCTGTCGAGGGTGTCGTCGATCGCAAGCGCCAGCTCAACGCCAGCTTCGCGTGGCAGCCCGCGCAGCAGAATCCGCGCCCGACGGGCCTCCGGGACAATGGCGTCAATGGCCGAGGCAAGGCTCGCCTCGGCGGCGGAGGGCCGGGTCGCGGCGACCACCGCCAACGCGTGACTGTTCGACTCGGCGGCCCGGATCAGATAGTGCAGCAGCCCGAGCGACTGCTCGTCGAACCACTGGAGGTCATCGACAGCAACGACGAGCGGGCCGAATGCCCCAATGGCACGGTGGGCGGCTTCGAAGGCCGGCAGGACGCCCTGCCCGCGCAGATCCGCCGACCCGAAGACGAGCCCTTCCAGACGGGACCCGTGCTCGGGCACGGTCGTGAGGCGCCGAAGCAGGTCGCCAGCGGCCGCCAGCGGAACGGGCTGCGTCGGCTCGAAGCCGGCGAGGTGGACGCGGCGCCGCGGGTCCACTGCAGCGGTCGCCTCGCGCAGGAGGCGGGACTTTCCGCTGCCAGGCTCGCCGGAGATCAGCGCCGCGACGGGGAGGTTCTGTCGCCGCGCGCCCGCGAGGAGCGAGCCAAGTGCGTTCAGCTCGTCATTCCGCCCGATGAACGGCGTGCTCACGGCGCGAGCGTACGCCGCGAGCTAGCCCGCTGAGGGGTCCAGTGTGGCCTCGTGCTCGAGGGGCCCCGGCCCGAGGAGGAGCCACGTGAGCCGGCGTCGCAGGCGGCGCGGGTGGTCCGGCGGATCGAGCGTCCGCCGGTGCAGCTCCTCGACCACCGGCCCGAGGCGTGCAGCCAGCGCCTCTGACGCGCGCTTCGCCAGGGCGAGCTCCTCGCGGCTCTCCGGCTCCGGCGGCGTGCCGTCCCACGCGCCGTCGAGCAGCTCCCTCGCCGAGGTCGCGGGTAGCACGCGCGACGCCATCCGCCGGCCGATATACAGCTCCTCGGTGCCCGCCATCGCGAGGGGCACGATGGGCGCGCCAGTTCGCATCGCGATGAGCGCCGCGCCGGGCCGGAACGGGCCGAGCCGGCCCGGCGGCCCGTTGACGGTGCCCTCCGGCATCTGGACGAAGACCGCCCCTGCGTCGACAACCGCCCTTGCCGAACGGACGTGGCCCTCGATTCCCAGGCCGCCGCGCCAGACCGGGAGCAGCCCGCCGAGGCGGTGAACGAGCCACTCCCGCCAGCGCGACGTGAATGTCGACGGACCGCTGCCGAGGAACCAGCACCGCGGCTCGAGCGGGAGCGCGTGCATGGCCACGAACGGGTCCATCCAGCCCCGATGCGCTGCGGCGACCAGGAGATAGCCACCCTTGGGCAGGTGCTCCTGGCCGGACGTGTCGATCCGGAAGCGGAAGACGCCGAAGAGCACGAACCGGGCGAGCAATCGGACGAGGCGGTAGAAGAGCGACGCGCGCGCCTCGGGCCTGCGCCCGAGCCAGTCGAGGCCCTCACGCGCTCCGCCGCGCACGGCGGCGAGCGCCTCGGGTCGCAGCCGCGCCGGTGGTCGCTTCCGCGACGGAGCGACCGGGCCCGTCATGTCAGGGGTGGCGCCTCTTCATCGAAATCGTCCTCGGCGGCCTGATCGGCCGCGGTTTCGACCGGAGGGCCCTGTGCGGCATCCTCCGGCTCGGTCACCTCCTCGTCGTCGTAGCTCTCGACGTCGTACATGTCCGCGGCATCCTCGCCGAGCGGGCGTCCATCACCGGTCGCCACGGGCGCGAGCGTCGGCGCGCCCTGGCGGCGCCGGATCCAGAGCATCGTGAGGCCGACGACGACTGCCCCCGCGCCGAAGATCTGCGCGGTCGGGATGTCGGCCAGGCGCCAGTTGTCGAGGCGCAGGAACTCGAGCAGGAAGCGGGCGCCGCCGATCCAGATGAGCATGATCGCCCCGAGATCGCCGACCCGGAGGCGCGGTCGGGCGCGCGACGACAGCCAGACCAGGGTCGCTGCGCCGATCAACGCAGACATCGATTCGTACAGGAAGAGCGGGTGAAAGTGGGTCGAGGCCAGGGGGTAGGCATCACACGTGTACGGCGCGACCCGATGGGCGCAGTCGATGGCGATGCCCCAGGGCAGGTTCGTCGGCGGCCCGTAGAGCTCCTGGTTGAAGAAGTTCCCCCAGCGACCCGCGGCCTGCATCAGGAAGATGCCCGGCGCGACGATGTCCGCCCAGCGCCAGGCCGACAGGTGCCACCGCCGGGCGAGGTACAGGAACGCCAGGCCGCCGGTCACGAGGCCGCCGAAGATGCCCAGCCCGCTGTATGGCGGCAGAACGATCTTGATCGGGTCGCTCGCGTACAGCTGCCACTGGTCGATCACGTGGTACAGCCGGCCGCCGATCAGGGCCGCGACGCCGACGATGATCAGGCCGTTGCCCAGCAGGTCGGCGTTCTCGCCGAATCGACGCGCCTGGCGGACCATGATCCAGTACGCGGAAGCGAGCCCCACTGCGTACGCGATGCCGTACCAGTACAGCGGCAGGGGCCCGATCTGGATCGCGACCGAGCCCGGGGTCCAGTCGATCACCGCGGGAGTGTACGTTCCGCGACGCGCCCTATCCTTCCGGCCACATGGCGGAATTCCAGTGGTGGCTGCTGCTCGTCGGTCTCGTCGCCGGCGGCGGCCTCGTCGCGGTCGTGTCGATGGACAGCCGGCGCCGCGAGCAGGACATCAGCGAGCTCGAGCAGCGCGCCGAGGCGAGCTGGATCGCCGAGCAGCTCGCTGGTGGTGGTGGCCTCGACCCGTCGACCGTCGAGGCCGTCCTGCGTGCCCACCGCGACTACCTCTCGCTGCAGCCGCCCGATCGGCTGATCGTCGAGGACGACGACGTGCGCGCGTATGCGCTCGATCCGGACCGGACTCGCCGCGACCTGCGCGACCGCAACCCGGCGTCGCTAGACGGCCACCCCGATCGCGAGGCCGACCACGTACGTGACGACGGCCGCGGCGGCCCCGATGAGGACCTGCCGCGCCCCGCTGAACAGCAGGCTTCGACCCGTCAGGAGGCTCACGCCGGCGCCGACCGCGAACAGCGCCGCGACTGAGAGGCCGATCGAGGCGAAGAAGGCGCCCTGGCCGGTGGTGACCAGGTACGGGATCACCGGGACGATGGCGCCGATGCCGAAGGCAACGAACGAGCCTCCCGCCGCTCCCCACGCCGAGCCGAGCTCATCGGGATCCAGGCCGAGCTCCTCGCGGACGAGGGTGTCGAGCGCGTGCTTCGGGTCGCGGAACATCCGCTCCGCGATGGTCGCGGCCTCGGCCTCCGTGAAGCCCTTCGACCGGTAGACCTGGGCGAGCTCCGCCTGCTCCTCCGCAGGCATGGCCTCGAGCTCGGCGCGCTCGAGCGAGATCTGCCGCTCGAACAGCTCGCGTTGCGACTGCATGGAGATGTACTCGCCGGCGGCCATCGAGAACGAGCCGGCGAGCAGGCCGGCGATGCCGGCCAGCAGGACGAACGAGCCCTCGCCTCCTGAGGCGCCGGCGACACCCATCACGAGCGCGAGATTCGACACCAGCCCGTCGGAGACGCCGAAGATGACCGCCCGCAACGTCCCGGAGCGCCCGGCGTGATGCCAGCGCTCCTTGGCCGCGATGTCGGACGGGCGGTGCGCGGCGTGGCCCGGCGATCCCCCGCCGCCGCTGAGCCGCCGCCAGATCTCGGCGTGCTCGCGCTCGTCGGCGGCGATCGCCTCGACCTCGGGCGAGGACTGCTCCGTGTAGATCTCTTCCTCGTCCCCCTCGAGCGCCTGCACGAGGTCGCGGACCGCGTGCGTCCCGAACAGGCGCGCGATGAGCACGATGGTCCGGATGCGCAGGCGCGGACCGGCCGGCTCCGGAACCGTGGCGCCGAGCTCGCGCAGCTTGTTCGCCCAGACCTCCGCGTGGCGGCGCTCGTTGCCGGCGATCGTCCGGAACGCCTCGGCGCGGGGTGGGTCCTTCTCGATCCGGGACAGCTCGTCGTACAGCGCGACGGCGTCGCGCTCCAGCTTGAGGTTCTCGAGGCTCTGGGAAACGTCGACCGGTGCCATCGCGCGAATCGTAGCGAGCGGCGCTGACGCGAAGGTGTCGCTCCCTACAATCCGCCGCGATGTCGGGTCGCTCGCCCGCGGGCCTTACGCCGCCGCTGCGCTGGTTCAACGCGGACGATGTCGCTGCCGCGATGCCGCCGCTCGAGGAGCGCCTGCGGCTGGCCGCCCTGGCGATGACCTCCCTCGCCGAGGCGGGCGCGAGCGAGCTGCCGGCCAAGATCGGCATCCACCCCCGACCGCAGAGCTCGTTCGCGCACGCGATGCCGGCGCACCTCCGCGGACAGGACGTGACGGGCGACCTCGTCGGGATGAAGTGGGTCGCCGGTTACCCGACGAACACGCGGCTCGGCCTGGCATCGATCGTCGCGGTCGTCGTCCTCAACGACCCCGGGACGGGGATCCCCACCGCGATCGTCGATGGGGGCCCGATCACGGCCCAGCGGACGGCGGCGGTCAGCGGCGTGGCGATCCGGCACTTCGGCCCGTCGGCTCCGGGCGCGGCCGACGTCACGCTGGTCGGCGCCGGCGTCCAGGGCCGCGCCCACCTGCCCGTCATTGGCGCCGTGCTGCCCGGGGCGAACGTGCACATCTTCGACCGCCACCCCGAGCGCGCCGCGAGCCTCGCGGACCAGGCGCGCGCCACCCAGGGCATTCGCAGCGCCGTCGTCCACGACACCGCCCGGACAGCCATCGAGGCCTCGGACGTCGTCATCACCGCGGTGTCCTTTGCCCCTCCCGGCGAGCGGCAGGCGATGACCAACGACTGGCTCCGGGGCGGCGCGACGGTGGTCCCCGTCGACTACGCCACCATGTGCGCAGCCGAGGTCGCGCGCGATGCCGCGCTGTTCCTCGTCGACCAGCGCGAGCAGTTCCTCACCAATCGCGACGCCGGCGGCTTCGACGGCTACCCCGATCCCACGGCGACCCTCGGCGAGGCCATCCTCGCCGGCACCCCGCGGCCGGAAGGCCGAGTCGTCATCACCCATCTCGGCGTCGGGCTGGCCGACCTGATCTTCGCCGACGTCATCGTCCGCGCCGCAATCGCGGCCGGACGCGGGACTACTCTTCCCCGGTAAGGAGGGCGGATGCGTCGAGCCGGGGGCCTGGTCGCACGCTTGCTGGCGCGCCTCGTCCAGGTGCTGCTCGTCCTCGTGACCCTCGGGCTGGTCGTGGTGATGGTCCTCGGCGGGATCTCGACGCAGCGCGGCTGGCCGCAGACCACCGGCGCGATCACCCTCGCCGGCCTCAACCACCCGGTGCAGGTCGTCCGCGACCGGTACGGCATCCTCCAGGTCACGGCCGATGACCCGCACGACCTGTTCCTGGCCCAGGGCTACGTCCACGCCCAGGAACGCATGTGGCAGATGGAGGTCTCGCGGCGCATCGGCGCCGGCCGGCTGTCGGAGCTGTTCGGATCAAGCACGGTGCAGAAGGACAGGTACATCCGGACGCTCGGCTGGCGGGTCGCCGCCCAGCGCGACCTCGACGCGATGTCCGACGACACGAAGGCCATCCTCAGCGCCTACGCGGACGGGGTGAACGCCTGGATCGACGAGCACAACGGCCGGCTGTCGACCCCGTTCGTCGTCGCCGGGCTGCTGTCCGGGAGCGGCGGCATCGGGGGCATCACGCTCGAGCACTGGACGGCGCTGGACACCGCGACCTGGCAGAAGGTCCAGGCGTGGTCGCTCGGCGGCAACCTCGACAGCGAGATCTTCCGGCTGCGCGCGGACGCGAAGCTCGGGGGCCGCACGAAGACCGACGAGCTGTTCCCCGCCTACGACCCGGCGATGCCCGTGATCACCCCGACGTCGGCCATCGGGCGGGGCCACGGGGGCGGGGCGAGTGCGCCGGCCGGCGGCGCCCAGGTCGCCCTCAGCGACGGGAACGACGCCGCCCTCGCGGGGCTCGCCGATCTCGGCGCGAGCGTCGCGCAGCTCGCCGGCTTCGATCGCGGCGACGGCCTGGGCAGCCACGGCGTGGGCTCCAACAACTGGGTGGTCTCGGGGGACCGGACCCAGAGCGGCAAGCCGATCCTGGCCAACGACCCGCACCTCGGCTTCGGGATGCCCTCGGTCTGGATCATGAACGGGCTCCACTGCCGCGAGGTCAGCGAGGCCTGCCCGTGGGACGTCGCGGGCGTCAGCTTCCCGGGCGCTCCGGGCGTCGTGCTCGGGCACAACGCGAAGATCGCGTGGGGCGCGACGAACGTGGGGCCGGACACCGAGGACCTGTTCCTCGAGACCGTGGACAAGAACGACCCGAGCCACTACATCTTCGAGGGTCGCTCGATCCCGTTCGATGTCCGGCGCGAGACGATCAGGGTCGCCGGCAAGGCCGACGTCGAGCTGGACGTTCGATCGACAAGCCACGGCGTCGTGCTCAGCGACGTCGACACCCGGCTCAAGGACGGGCCGGTGCTCGCGATGCGCTGGACGACGACGGCCGAGACGGACCTTGCCCTCGAGTCGTTCTTCAAGATCGACCGAGCGTCGAATTTCGACGAGTTCAAGGCCGCCTTCGACGGCTACGGCTCGCCGTCCCAGAACTTCGTCTACGCCGACGTCGACGGCCATATCGGCTACGTGATGCCCGGTCTCTTCCCCATCCGTGCCGGGGCCGACAACGGAGACCGCGTGCGCGACGGCGCCGCGGGTTCGAACGAATGGACCGGCTACGTACCCCGTGACCAGCTGCCCTGGCAGCTCGATCCCGATAGCGGCCAGATCGTCACGGCCAACAACGCCGCGGTCGACGCGGACTACCCGTTCTTCATCGGCGATGAGTGGGATCCCGGCTACCGCGCGGCGCGCATCACCGCGCTGCTCGCCCAGATCCCCGGCAAGGTGACCGTCGACGACATGCAGGCGATCGAGGGCGACACGCAGGTCCTGCGCGCCGACGCGATGATCCCGGCCCTGCTGGCGCTCAACCCCGCGCCGAGCTCAACCGACGGCCAGGCCCTCCTCGACAGGATCCGCGGATGGGACAGGCAGTGCGACGTCGATTCGTACGGCTGCGCGGCGTACATGGCGGTCGAGGTCGCGCTGCAGCGCGCCATCTTCGACGACGATCTCGGCCCGCTTGCACGCGACTTCGTCGGGACGCCGTTTGCCTGGAAGGCGCTGATCAGCGCGTTGCAGACGCCGTCGAGCCAGTGGTGGGACGTGACCCTCCCCGGCCAGAATCCGTCGCACGACCCGAGCGCCCTGGTCAGCACCGCCATCGACGGCGCGGCCGCCGAACTGCGCAAGTCGCTTGGCGACCCAGCGAGCTGGCGCTGGGGTGCGCTTCACCAGGTCACGTTCAAGGAGGGCACGCTCGGCTCGTCGGGCATCCTGCCGCTCGAGCTGTACTTCAACCCGACCGCACGAGCAGTGGCCGGCGCGGACGGGACGATCGACAACAACTACTACCAGGTCTCGCGTGCGTACCCGAACCCGGCGGCCCCTGACGTCAAGCCGCTGGGCCTGGGCGAGCTGTTCTCGGTGACGAACGGCCCATCGCTCCGCTTCGTCGTCGACATGAGCGACCTCGATGCGGCCCAGATCGTGATCACGACCGGCCAGAGCGGGAACCCATTCGCCGCTCATTACGGCGACCTGATCGCGCTGTGGGCGGGAGGCCAGACGGTCGCGCTCCCCTTCTCCGCGGGCAACGTCGCCGCGAGCGCCGTCGAGACGCTGACCCTCACGCCGCCCTGATGCCCGGCGGCCGTCCCGCTACTCGTTGACCGGAAGCGGTCCGTCCGGGATCTCGATCAGCACGCGGCCGGCCTCGATCACCACCGGGTAGGCCGCGAGGGGAAGCTCGGCGGGCGGGTCGAGGGGCTCGCCGTCAGCGAGGTCGAAGCGCGACAAGTGGAGGGCGCACGTCAGCGTGCCCGCCGGCTGGCGATTCGCGCCGCGCGAGCCGCCACCCGTGAGGAAGCCCTTGTCGAGCTCGAAGTACTCGTGGGTGCAGATGCCCTGGAACGCCCGGATCTCACCCCCGGTGTGGATCACGATGACCTGGTCCGAGCCATCGACGAAGGCCATCTTCATCGTGCCCTCGGGCACCTCGTCGACCGCGAGCAGGTCGACCCGGCGGGTCACGCGGCGGCGCTGGCGGCCTCGAGGCCGGCCGCCCACTTCGCCTCGAGCAGCCCGCGCAGGTCCTCGCGGGCACTCTCGAGCGGGACGCGGGCGACGACCGGCTCGAGGAAGCCGAGGACGATGAACTTGCGCGCCTCGTCGGGCGGGATGCCGCGGCTCTCGAGGTAGAAGAGCTGGCTCGGATCGATCGGCCCGACCGAGGACGAGTGCGCGGCGCGACGGCAGTCCGGCTGGTCGATCTCGAGCGACGGGATCGCCACGGCCCGGGCGGCCTTGGACAGGTTCATGCCGAACTCGCCGAGGAATGAATCGGTGCCCACGGCGGACTTCTCGATCGTGATCAGGCCCTTCATGAAGCTGCGCGATCGATCGAGCAGCGCGCCCTTCGACAGCAGGTTGCCGGTGGTGTCGCGGCCGAGGTGGCGGGTGTACGACGTGAGATCGAACAGCTGCTGTTCGCCGCCGAACACGATCTCGACCTGCTCGACCGAGCTGCGATCGCCCTCGAGGCGGTTGTCGACGCGCGAGCGGACGAGGCGCGAGCCGAGCTGCGCAAGCGCCCAATGCAGGGACGCACCTTCGCCGATCCGTGCGTGGCGGTGCTGGAACACGACCTGGTTCGGGCCCATCTGCTGGATCGAGGCCAGCCCCAGGCTGGCGCCCTCGCCGAGGACGATCTCGGTGGTGCCGTGGAACAGGCCCTGCGGCACCACCTGGCCCTCGGCGCAGTCGATCTCGGGGCCGCACGGGACCTGCTCCTCGACGATCGCGGCGGACGCGCCGGCCCCGAGGGTCACGATCGTCCGGCTGATCAGGGCGCGACCCGGCGCCGCGCCGGGCCAGCGCAGGACGATGGGCTCCGCGACCTGCACGCGCTCGCCGATCTCGACGTGACGACCGTGGCTCCAGAAGCCCCGAGCGAGCTGCGCCAGCTTGTCGCCGCTCGGGAGGCCCGAGCCCCCGTCGAGCGCGGCACGGAACCCGTCGGGGTCGCGCTCCAGCCACTGGCTCATGGTCTCGACGTGGACGCCTCGGGGCAGCTGCGGCAGCCCCACCAGGTCGTCGCCGAGGCCGGGCGGGCCGTCCGTGACGTACGGGCGCACCTCGTCGAGCGAGGCAGCCCGAAGGTCGATGTATGGCGTGTACAGCTGATTGGCCTCGACCGGCAGCCCCTCGAAGGCCATCAAGGCCTCGATGCGTTCCGCCCGCAACCACGCCGGCTCCTCTCGCTCCGAGGCGAGCGCCTGCGCGAGACCGCGATCGGCGAAATGGAAGGGCAGCTCGGCGGGCCCGCGGCGAAGCGGGCGCGGCCGATCCGTGGGCCTGGTCTCAATGGTCACGCGCGAATCGTAGCGGGGCGTTGCGAAAACGCCGTGCACGGCGATTCCGGCGCTGCTAGCATCGGCTTTGCTCGAGAGGGCCAAGAGCATCTAGTGATCCAGGTCCCGTGCTTGCATGGGGCAGGGAGCATCTAGTGATCGGGGTTCTCTCGGGCGTTTTCTTTTCCGATCCAGAAACGAGAAACGCGGCGCTCGCGGGGCGCCGCGTTTTGATTCCCTGGCGACGACAATCCCCGAGTCGTTCCCGAGCGCACGAATCCATCGTGGAGGTGGCCATGGTCCGGATCTGGAGCGAGCTCCCGGGCGCACGCCTGCGCGAGCAGGTCGCAGACCTCACGACCATCCTGTGGCTGCTGTTCTGGGGCGGTCTCGCGTGGCAGCTCTTCGAGCTGCTCGCGGGGTTCGCCGAGGCCGGCAGGATGGTGCGCGGCGGCGGCCAGACGATGATCGACGCCGGCCGCAACCTGGGCGATGGCCTCGCCGGCATCCCGTTGGTGGGGCCCGGCCTTGGCGACGTCGCGCGCAACGCGTTCGCTGGCGCCGGCTCGCCGATCGCCGACTTCGGGACGTCGATCGAGCAGTTCATCCTGATCGTCGCCGCCGTGCTGGCCCTGCTGGTCGTGCTCGTGACGATCGGGCCGTGGATCTCCCGTTATCTGCCCTGGCGCCTCGAGCGCCTGACGCGCATGCGCGCGGGGTACCGGGCGGTCCGCCGCTCACCCAACGTCCCTCGCGAGCGCATCGACGAGGTGCTCGCCATGCGAGCGGTCAGCCGGCTCGACTTCCCGACACTGCTGGCATACACGCCGGACCCGCTGGGCGACTACGCGAGCGGCCGGTTCGACCGCCTGGCGCGGGCTGAGCTGGCGAGCCTGGGCCTTCGACCCTGAGCTGGCGTGCTGCAACGCCTTCGACACGACCGGGCGGCGCGATGGAGGCTTGCAGGGATGCCTGCGCGGCTACTGTGGTCGAGCTCGAACGAGCTTCGAACATCTAGTGATTTGGGCTTTTGTTTACAGGGGCCCGAAGCATCTAGTGATCGGGCCCGTTCGGGCGTTTTTTGTTTTCCGCCGCCCGCCCATCCGCCAACGACACCGATCCGGCATTGACTGATCTTCTCTGACCATAGCCCTACCGCCGCATGACCGACCGTCATGACGCGGCGGCAACCAGACCGAAAGTCATGGACTACCGAAGCCAGATTCTCTGGGCACGGAGACTTCCGAGGCAAACCCCCATGATCGCGACCGGGCTCCGCAGACGCGGATTGCTGTTATCGGCCACCACCCTCACGCTCGTTGGATTGCTCGCAGCCGTGCAGACTGTCGCCGCCGCAGGTCCGGCGACCGTCGGCCTTGGTACCGCCAACTCCTTCGCGGTCCTGGCCGGCACGCCGAAGGTGGCCAACACCGGTGCGACCGTCATCAACGGAAACGTCGGTATCGCCCCGGCAGCAGCCGTCACGGGATTCCCGCCTGGGATCGTCAACGGAACGGTCCATAAGGCCGAT
>DATJGH010000110.1:0-13698 GCA_035495215.1 Patescibacteria group bacterium | reverse complement strand
GCCTGAACGGGGAGCAGCGAGGCAAGCAGGACCAGGCCGGCCAGCAGGGACGCGCGACGGTGGGCAGCCGCTCGCATCAGGGTCTCAGGCGGATTTGCGCTGCCCGGCGGCGTGGGCGATCGCGGCCTGCTCGATGGTCAGGCCCCTGGCCCACGTCGACTCGAAGGACGTCTTCAGGACCGTGGCGAGCGACGGGTGCTCGACGACCATGATCGTCAGGTCGCCGCCGGAGCCAACCGGGTCCTGCATGCCGAACATCACGATCGTCTCGTCGATGATCACGAGCTTGAGCGGGAGATGGTCGACGAAGCGAGCTTCCTCGCCCGCCTCGATGAACCGCTCGACCCCGGCGATGAAGGCGGGGTCGTCGAAGGCGCTCATCTCGTACACGCTTCGCGCGCGGAGGGTGCGCGAGACCTCCAGACCCTCGGGATTCTCCTGCGGCTGGGTGGCATAGGGTGGCTTGGTGAAGACGAGGATCTCGCGCTTCACCGACGCCTGGAGCTCGCCGAACCGCTCGTTGATCGCTCCCGCGTCGCGCAGCACCTCGATGTACTCGAGCGGGTCGGTGTGCTGCAAGCCGGACTTGTAGGCCGGCTGGAGCTCGCTGATGGCCCGGGCCGCGGACCGTTCGAGGTCGTCGAGCTGGCGGCGATGCTCGGCGACGAGGCGCTCGACCGCGAGATCGGGAGCGACCGCCGCGTACTTGACCACCGAGCCCGGGCGCGACGAGGCGAGGCCCTTCTCGACCAGGCTTCCGAGCACGTCGTAGATGCGCTGGCGGGGGAGGCCCGCCTGGCGCGAGACCTGGGCGGCGGTGAACGAGTCACGCCCGAGGAGGGCGACGTATGCCTTGGCTTCGTAGGTGGTGAGCCCGAGCTGGGTGAGCTCGGCGACGCTGCGGGGTAACGGGGCCATGACAGGAGGCTAGAAACCACCCGACGTGGTGTCAAGTTGCGGGCGCATATCAAGTTCAGGCTCGGCCGAGCGTCACTCGAATGAGTGGCGATCGCGTGCGCCGAGGATCGCCGCGCCGGGATCGAACATCTGTACGAAACAGGCACACGTTTGCTATTCTGGCGACCGTGGCAGAGGACGACGTCTCCCACATCCTGGCGGCCGATCTGCACGACGCAGATGTCGTCGTCGAGAGCTCGCTCCGGCCGCGCAGCCTCGAGGAGTACATCGGCCAGCGCGAGGTCAAGGCGAACCTCTCGATCCTGCTGACCGCCGCCCGGGCGAGGGGAGAGGCGGCCGATCACGTCCTGCTCTACGGCCCGCCGGGCCTCGGCAAGACGACGCTCGCGACGATCATCGCCCGCGAGCTCGGGGTGAACGTGCGCTACACGTCAGGGCCGGCCGTGGAGCGGCCCGGCGACCTCGCCGCGGTGCTCACGAGCCTCGAGGAGCGCGACGTCCTGTTCATCGACGAGATCCACCGGCTCAACCGCGCGGTCGAGGAGATCCTGTACCCGGCGATGGAGGACTTCGCGCTCGACGTGATGATCGGCAAGGGGCCGTCCGCGCGGTCGCTCCGCCTCAGCCTGAAGCCGTTCACGGTGGTCGGTGCGACGACGCGCGCCGGGCGCATCTCGTCGCCGCTGCGGGACCGGTTCGGCGCGACGTACCGGCTCGATTTCTACGAGGAGCCCGAGCTGACCGAGATCGTCGAGCGCTCGGCGCGGATCCTCGACATCGAGATCAATGGCCGGGCTGCTGTTGCCATTGCGCGTCGCGGCCGGGGCACGCCCCGGATCGTCAACCGGCTGCTCAAGCGGGTGCGCGACCACGCGGAGGTCATCGGGACGGGCGTGGTCGACGAGGCCGCCGCGATCGAGGCGATGCGCCTCCTCGAGATCGACGACGCCGGCCTCGACTCCACCGACCGCAAGCTGCTCGCCGCGATCATCCAGAAGTTCGCCTCCGGGCCGGTGGGCGTGGCGGCCCTCGCGGCCGTCCTGTCCGAGGAGATCGAGACGATCGAGGACGTGTACGAGCCATACCTGCTGCGGCTCGGGTTCCTCGACCGCACGCCACAGGGGCGGATCGCGACCGAGGCGGCTCGGGCGCACCTCGCCGGGCTGGGCTACGAGATCCCGCCGCCGCGCCGCGCGGAGCCGGACATCGTGCCGCTGTGGGACGAGCCGGGCTCGAGCACCGGAGGCTCGTGAGCGCCGTCTCGGCCCGGCCAGCGTCGTTCGAGGTCCTCGCGAAACCGGCCCCGGGTGCCGCCACGCGAGCTCGCCTTGGCCGGCTCACGTTGGCGCACGGCGCCGTCGAGACGCCGCAGTTCATGCCCGTCGGCACGAACGCGACGGTGAAGTCACTCGACCCCGATGACCTCGAATCTGCCGGCGCGACGATCGTCCTCGCCAACACCTACCACCTGTTCCTGCGGCCCGGCCACGAACGCATCGCGCGGCTCGGCGGGCTGCACCGGTTCATGGCCTGGGATCGGCCGATCCTCACCGATTCGGGCGGCTTCCAGGTGGTCTCGCTCGCCGACGCCCGCGAGATCGACGACGACGGCGCGACGTTCCGCAGCCACATCGACGGCGCGACGCAGCGGCTGACCCCCGAGTCGTCGATGGCGGTGCAGGAGGCGCTCGGCGCCGACGTTGCCGTGGCCTTCGACCACCCCGTCTACCCGTCGTCGCCGCGCCGTGAGGTCCAGGACGCAACCGAGCGGACGCACCGCTGGGCGGAGCGCTCGCTGCGCGCGCACGGCCGGTCAGACCAGGCGCTGTTCGGCGTGATCCAGGGCGGCCTCGAACCGGACCTGCGGGAAGCGTCGACGCGGTTCATCGCCGGGCTCCCGTTCGACGGCCTCAACATCGGTGGGCTCGCGGGCGACGAGACGCCGCCCCAGCGCCGCGAGGCCCTCGACGTCGTGATCGGGCTGCTCGAGGACGACCCGCGGCCGCGCTACCTGATGGGCCTGGGCTCGCCCGCGGACCTGCTGGATGCGGTGCTGCAGGGCGTCGACCTGTTCGACTCGGTGCTGCCGTCGCGGGTCGCGCGCACGGGCCAGGTCTGGGTGCCCGGCGGCCGGCTGGACCTTCGGAGCGCCACGCTCCTCGACGATGCCGGCCCCATCGAGGACGGCTGTGCGTGCCTGGCCTGCCGGCGATTCTCGCGCGCCTACGTGGCCCATCTCTTCCGCGCGCGGGAGCTGCTGGCCTACCGGCTCGCAACGCTCCACAACCTGACGTTCACGCTGGACTTCATGGCCCGGATTCGCGACGCGATCGCGGCCGGCCGGCTCGAGGAATCGCTGCCCGAGCTTCGGCGCCGAGCCAGCCGGACCACGGCCGGCGAGGATGCGACAATGGCTGGTGAAGCGGCAGGTGAGCCGGCGTGAAGCGCGGCCGGGTACTGTCCAACCACCGCGGAGGTAGCCTCGATGGGCTCTCGAGATCGACCCAGCCGCGAAGCCAAGAAGAAGCCGAAGGACCGCTCGGTCGCGCCCAAGGTGCAGCCGCTCGCGGAGCCGCCGATGAACGTCGAGCTCATCCGCAAGCCGCGCAAGCCACGGTGGGACGAAGAGGAGCGGGACGAAGGCTGATCGATCACGCGGGGTTGCGAGCCCCTGCGTGGAACCCGGGGCTCGAACTCGAACAGGCAGGAGCGTGACGATGGCGGTGATGGAGCGGAACGGCGAGAAGACGGCCGGCGCAGAGCGGGGGCGCGCGGTGGACGCGGCGATCCTCGCGATCGAGAAGCAATTCGGGTCCGGCTCGATCATGCGCCTCGGCTCGGCCGAGCGGCAGCAGGTCGACACGATCCCCACCGGCTCGATCGCGCTGGACCTCGCGCTCGGCGTGGGCGGCATCCCGCGCGGCCGGATCACGGAGGTCTTCGGTCCCGAGTCGTCGGGCAAGACGACGCTCTGCCAGCACGTGATCGCCGAGGCGCAGCGCAAGGGCGGCGTGGCCGCGTTCATCGACGTCGAGCACGCGCTCGATCCCGGCTACGCCCGCGCGTGCGGCGTCAACGTCGACGAGCTCCTCGTCAGCCAGCCGGACACCGGCGAGCAGGCGCTCGAGATCACCGAGACGCTCATCCGCTCGGGCGGCATCGATGTCGTGGTCGTCGACTCGGTCGCGGCGCTCGTGCCCCGTGCCGAGATCGAGGGCGAGATGGGCGACTCGTTCGTCGGCATCCAGGCCAGGCTCATGAGCCAGGCGCTGCGCAAGCTCACGGGCGCGGTCAGCCGCTCCAACACGTCCCTCGTCTTCACCAATCAGCTGCGCGAGAAGATCGGCGTGATGTTCGGCAACCCCGAGACGACGCCGGGCGGCCGTGCCCTCAAGTTCTACGCCAGCGTCCGCCTCGACATCCGCCGGGTCGAGACGATCAAGAGCGGCCAGGAGTCGATCGGCAACCGGGTTCGGGTCAAGGTCGTGAAGAACAAGGTCGCGCCGCCGTTCCGCGTCGCCGAGTTCGACGTGATGTACGGCGAGGGCATCTCCCGCGAGGGCGGGCTGCTCGACGTCGGCGTCGCGATGGACGTCGTCGACAAGACCGGCGCGTGGTTCACGTTCGCGGAGACACGCCTCGGCCAGGGTCGCGAGGCCTCGAAGGACTTCCTGCGCCAGAACGAGGCGATCGCCGCCGAGATCGAGACCAGGATCCGTGCCAAGGTCGCGGGTGGCGATGCCGCCGTGCCTGTCGAAGGGATCGAAGAGGCGGAGTAGCGCGCGTCCGTCGTTGAACGTCCGCCGACGCCAGAAGTCGCTCGAAGCCCGCAAGGCCGACAACGCTGAGGTCACCGACCCCTCCCTGGTGCTCGCGGCCGCGCTGCGCTTCCTCGAGGCGCGACCGCGCTCCACCACGGAGGTCCGCCGGCGCCTGCTGACGCGCGGCTATCGGGCCGACCTCGTGGACGGCTGCGTCCAGCGCCTGCTCGACCTCGACATCCTCGACGACGCGGCGTTTGCCCGGACGTGGGTCGAATCGCGCGACCGGGCGCGGCCCCGCGGTGAGCGCGCCCTCCGTGCGGAGCTGCACGGGAAGGGCATCAACCGCGAGGTCGTCGAAGGCGTCCTCGAGGCGCGCACGGTGGAGCAACCTGCGGCCGACGCTGACGCGGCGCGGCGGGTGCTCGAGCGGCACGCGAGCGCGCTCGGGCGGGTCACGGATCCGCGGGCCCGCCGGCAGCGCGCCTACGCCCTGCTCGCACGCAGCGGCTTCGACTCGGAAACCGCAGTGGAGGCGATTGGCGAATTCCTCGGCGGCAGCGAGCGGATCTGACCCTTAGACCGCGGTCGGCTCGCCGAACCAGAACGTGAGGGCAAGCGGCAGGTTGGCGTCGGTCATGTCGCCTGCCCAGGCAACGTGGCCGTCGGGGCGGATCAGCACGGCCGGCGGAGCAGGTACCTCGCCAATGACGGGAAGGTCCAACGGGCCCGCGTGGTCCGCGTCGACCGAGCGGACTCGATCGGCCCACGGGCCGATGTCGAAGCCGCGCGGGGCGCCGAGGTTGAGCAGGACCGGCCGCGCCTCGCAGAGGAGCGCGAACACGCGGGTCGGGCCGTCGGCTGTCTGCAGGTCGAGGTCGGGCATGCGCCGGCCGAGCAGCGGGTGGCCGGCGCCGAGGTCGTAGGCGACGTCGAGGCCCGAGATCATCCCGGCAACGCGCCTGCGCGGCTCGTCGAGCCTGAGCAGCTCGGTCACGGCGGCCCGAAGCGCATCGTGCCGGTCGTCGGGTGTGACGAGCGCGGTCTGCGCCATCGTGTTCTGGAGCACCCGGGCACCGACCGGGTGCCGCTCGGCGTGGTAGGTGTCGAGCAGGCTCTCGGGCGATGTCCCATGCACGACCTGCGCCAGCTTCCAGCCCAGGTTCACCGCATCCTGCATGCCGACGTTGAGGCCCTGGCCACCCATCGGCGAGTGCACGTGTGCGGCGTCACCGGCGAGCAGCACGCGGCCCTGGCGATAGGCGACCGCCTGGCGCGTCATGTCCGTGAACCGGGAGATCCACGTCGGGCTGTGCGCGCCAAAGTCCGTCCCGTAGGCTCGGCTGAGCGCTTCGCGCAGGTCCTCGATGGTCGGTTCGCGCGTGTGCTCGGCCCGCTGCTCCCGGAGCACGACCCCGTAGGGCCCGCCGCCCGTCTCCCGGTTGACGGGCCCGATGCCCCCGCCTTCGCGCCGGACGCCGATCTGCGGCGTCTCCGCCATCTCGACCTCGGCGATCATGTAGCTGGTCGACGCGTCCCAGCCCGCGAAGTCGATGCCGGCGGCCTTGCGGATCACGCTTCGTCCGCCGTCGCACCCGACCAGGTACGCGGCCCGGAGCTGCCGGTCCCCCGACAGGAGCACGTCGACACCGCCCTCGTCCTGCGTGAAGCCGGTTACGTCGGTGGTCCGCAGGATCTGCACGCCGAGCTCCTCGATCCAGCCCGCGAGGATCCGCTCGGTGTCCTTCTGCCACAGCGCGAGCACGTAGTTGTGGCGCGTCGGGAAGTCGCTGACGTCCAGCGGGACGTAGGCGTAGCCAACGCTCGGGTGCGGCTTGCCCTCGGCGACGAACCGCTCAACGGCGCCGCGCTGGTCGAGCACCTCGAGCGTGCGGGCATGGAGGCCGCCGGCTCGCGACCCGTCGAGCTCGCTCGTCGCGCGTCGCTCGACGATGAGGACGTCGACCCCGGCGAGGGTCAGCTCGGCGGCCAGCATCATCCCGGTCGGGCCGGCTCCTGCGATGACCACCGCGTGTTCGGACGACAGGGGCATCCGCTCCTCCTCGCGCGGTGATGCTAGGCACGGCTCGACGACTCGTCCGGCGACGCGACGCCGGGTGCGATCATCAGCGCGATGTCGAAGCCCGCGCGTGCAACCGACGCGCAACCAAGCGAGCCGCCCAGCGCCCCGCCGACCGGGACGGTCACGTTCCTTTTCTCGGACATCGAGGGCTCGACGCGGCTGCTCGAGCAGCTCGGCGATCGCTACGCCGGCGCGCTCCTGTTGCACCGCGACGCGATGCGCCGCGCATTCGCGGCGCACGGTGGCGTCGAACGCGGCACGGAGGGTGACTCGTTCTTCGTCGCCTTTCCGGGCGCGGCCGAAGCCGTGTCCGCGGCGGTCAGCGCGACCACGAACCTCGCGGCAATCGACTGGCCGGACGGAGCCAGCGTGCGGGTGCGGATCGGGCTGCACACCGGCGAGGGCCGCCTCGTCGATGACGACTACGTCGGCATGGACGTGCACCGCGCGGCGAGGATCGCCGCGGCCGGCCACGGGGGCCAGGTGCTCCTTTCGCAGTCGACGCGGATCCTCGCCGAGCGAGCCCTGCCCGAGGGCGTCTCGCTTCGCGACCTGGGCGAGCACCGGCTGAAGGATCTGCCCGCCCCGGAGCACCTGTATCAGCTCGACATCGACGGGCAGCGAACGGACTTCCCGCCGTTGCGCTCGCTCGCGCGAACGGTCGTCAACCTGCCCGCGGCCCTGCCATCGATCCTCGGGCGAGACCAGGACGTCGCGAAGGTTCGTAACCTCGTGCGGAGAAACCGGCTCGTGACCGTCACAGGTCCGGGCGGCACCGGCAAGACGCGCCTGGTCCAGGAGGTCGCCCGGAGCATCGTCGGCGAGGACCAGCTGGACGTGGTCTTCGTGCCGCTCGAGGGCGTCCACGACGTCGACCAGGTTCCCATCGAGATCCTTCGTGCGCTTCGGCTCGACATCGCAGTGGCGCGCGACCCCATCGATCGACTCGCCGAGCACGTTGGCGGCCGCGGAACGCTCCTCGTGCTCGACAACCTGGAACAGCTTTCGGGAGCGGGCCTGGTTGTGCGCCCACTGCTCGATCGCGCACCGAGCGTCTCGGTCCTCGCCTCGAGCCAGGCCGCGCTGCACGTGGCCGCCGAGCAGGAATATGCCCTGCGCCCGCTGCTCGTGGCGGGCGATGACGGCGTGGACGCACGACCGACGACCGACGACTCCGTCAGCCCGGCGATCGCGCTCTTCGTCGAGCGCGCGCGGGCAGTCCGCTCGGACTTCGAGCTCGACGCCGCCAACGCGGACGCGATCCTTGCGATCTGCACCCGGCTGGACGGGCTGCCACTCGCGATCGAGCTCGCCGCGGCGCAGGTGAAGCTCCTTGCACCGCAGGCGATCCTGCAGCGGATCGAAGGCTCCCTCGACTCGCTCACGAGTCGCCGCGAGGACCTGCCGGCACGGCAGAAGACGTTGCGAGCGACCGTTTCATGGAGCTACGAGCTCCTCGGCGAAGACGAACGTCGCCTGTTCCGTCGCCTGGCCGTGTTCTCGGGCGGCGCGCGGCTCATGGAGCTCGAGGCGATCGGCGCGGCCGTCCCGCCCGTGTCGGACGTGGTCGACGTGCTCGGCACGCTGGTCGATCGGAGCCTCGTGAACGTGCGCCACGGCGTCGCTGGCGACGACCGCTTCAGCCTGTTCGAGACGATGCGCACCTACGCCCGCGAGCTGCTCGCTTCGCACGGCGAGGACCGGGCTACGTCCCTCGAGCACGCGCGCATCTACCGGACGCTCGCGCACGAGGCCGCGCCCAGGTTCTATGGCGCCGATCGGCGGGCGTGGCTGGATCGAATCTCGGCCGAGCACGGCAACTTCGGCGTCGCGCTCGAGGTCCTTCACGATGGTGGCGAGCTCGCGGCGGCCCTGGACCTCGGCGCGGATCTGTGGCGGTACTGGCAGCAGCGCGGGCATCTCGTTGAAGGCGTCGAGCGCATGGATCGGCTGCTCGCGGCCGTCGACGCGCCCGGAGCACCTGCCGTGCCGCCGTTCATCCTGAGCCGAGCCGAGGAGGCCGCGGGGAGCCTCCGCTACTGGCTGCTCCCGGATCGGCGCGAGGCCCAACCCCTGTACGAGCGCAGCGTCCAGCATGCGATCGAGTCTGGAGACCGCGACCGCGAGGCCTGGGCTCGCTACAACCTCGCGTTCGTGTTCGACTTCGTCCCGGAGGGATTCGGGCAGGCCGACATCCCGCGCGCGACCAAGCTGCGGGAGCGGGCGCTCGAGATCTTCCGGGCCGTCGGGGATGAGCGAGGCGTCGGAGAGTCGCTGTGGGCCATGGGCGGCAGCGCCCAGCTCGTCTTCAATGATTCGGCGGCGGCGCGACGCCACCTGACGGAGGCGCTGCCGATCCTCCAGGGCATCGGCGATCTCTTCGCCATCGCCTGGACGCGCGTCAGCCTGGCCCTTACCGGCGCGATCGAAGGAAAGCTTGCGGACGCCGAGTTCCACGCCCTGGCCGCGGCGGAAGCCTTCGTTCGCGACGGCGACATTTCGGGCGAGATCCTGTCCGTTCAACAGCTCGGTGCGCTCGCGGCCAGGCGCGGCGACGACGTCACGGCCGCGCGTTTCAAGGCCGCAGCACTCGCTGCAATGCGCTCGCTCGGCGCGGACCTGCCGCCGATCCCGCCGATCCTCGAACCCCTCGAGGAGGCGGCGGCGCGAATGGCGCCCGAGGACCTCGAACGAGAGCAGGAGATCGGGCGAGCGCTCGGCGTGCAGGCGATCCTGTCGACCGCGCTCGAGGCGTGGCGGGCAAGAGGCGGGGCGGCCACGGGGCCGTAGTAGGCTTACCGGGAGCAATCAACACGTCCGGCCTCCCGGGCCGGATGGGAGGATGAAGATGGATACATTCGCCCTCGCCCTTGGGGCGCTGGTCGGCCTTGCCATTGGCCTCGGCCTGGGCTACGTCATCCGGAGCCAGCTGGCAAGCCAGTCGATCAGGGCCGCCACCGAGAAGGCCGCGCGCATCGTGGCCGACGCGAACACCCGGCAGAAGGATCTGATCCTCGAGGCCAAGGAAGAGAAGATCCGCCTCGTCCGCGAGGCCGAGGAGGAAGCCCGCGAGCGACGCGGCGAGCTGACCAACCTCGAGCGCCGGCTGCACAGCCGCGACGAGCAGCTGGACCAGCGCTCGGACATGCTCGAGCAGCGTGACCGCAAGCTCCTCGAGAAGCAGATCGAGCTCGACAGGACCCGCGAGGACCTCGAGAAGCTCAACCAGGAACGGGTCATCGCCCTGGAGCGGGTCAGCGGCCTGTCGGTCGAGGATGCCAAGTCGCAGCTGACGGAGGCCGTCCGCGAGGAGGCCGAGCGCGACGCGGTCAAGCTCGCCCGGTCGATCGAGCGGCGGGCGCGCGAGGAGGCCACCGAGAAGGCGCGCGACATCATCCTCACCGCGATGCAGCGCGTCGCCGCGGACCACACCGCGGAGCACACGGTCACCGTGGTGCATCTCCCGAACGACGAGATGAAGGGCCGGATCATCGGCCGCGAAGGCCGCAACATCCGGGCGCTCGAGCAGGCGACTGGGGTCGACCTGATCATCGACGACACGCCGGAGACGGTCGTGCTCTCGGGCTTCGACCCGGTTCGCCGCGAGATCGCCCGCCTCTCGCTCACGAAGCTGATGGGCGATGGCCGCATCCATCCGGGGCGCATCGAGGAGGTCGTCGGCAAGGCCCGCGCCGAGGTCGACCTCGTCATCCGCCAGGCCGGCGAGCAGGCGGCGTACGAGTGCGGTGTTCCCGGACTGCCGGGCGAGCTCCTCAAGACGCTCGGCCGGCTCAAGTTCCGCACCAGCTACGGCCAGAACGTGCTCCAGCACTCGATCGAGACGAGCTACCTCGCGGCGATGATCGCCTCGGAGATCGGCGCCGACGTCATGGCCGCCAAGATGGGCGGCCTGCTGCACGACATCGGCAAGGCGGTCGACCACGAGGTCGAGGGCCCGCACGCCGCCATCGGCGCGCAGATCGCCCAGAAGTACGAGCTGCCGTTCAAGGTGGTCAACGGCATCGCCGCCCACCACCAGGAGGTCGAGTACGCCTGCCTCGAGGCCCCGATCGTCCAGGTCGCCGACGCGATCAGCGCGTCCCGGCCGGGCGCCCGCGGCGAGACGATGGAGACGTACGTCAAGCGCCTCGAGGATCTCCAGGGCATCGCCGAGAGCTTCGGTGGCGTCGAGAAGTCATTCGCGGTCCAGGCCGGGCGCGAGGTGCGCATCCTCGTCCGGCCCGAGGAGATCGACGACCTCTCGGCGACGCGCCTCGCGCGCGACATCGTCAAGAAGATCGAGGAGCAGCTGACCTACCCGGGCCAGATCAAGGTCACGGTCATCCGCGAGACGCGCGCCGTCGAGTACGCGAAGTAAGGGCTAGCAGCGGACGTCCGCGTCGAAGCCCTGGTAGATGTACTGGACCATCGCCAGCCGGCCGCCTGTGAAGCTGGTCAGCGTCGTCGCACAGAGGTTCCTGGCGGCCCTCTCGCTGGGCGACCCGGCGCCCCAGCTCGGGGCGGGAGAGAAGACCTTCGTGCCGCCCGTGATCGAGGTCCACTGGCTGGTCGTCGAGTAGAAGCCGAGCCGGCTCACGCCCACTGATCGCAGGAAGTCGAACTCGCCCTGGAGCGCCGCCACGTTGAAGGCGAGTGCGTCGCCCGAGCGCCAGCTGTTCGAGGTCTCGACGTCGAGCCACCAGGGGGTCGCGGCAGGACTGGCCGAGATGCCCAGCGCCGCGTACGCCGACTGGGCGGTCTGGAAGGAATGCTGGGCAGCGTTCCAGCCGTAGTCGTAGGCGCAGTCGGCCGTGTCCGGATTGGCCGCGTCGCAGAACCGGGGCGAGGTCTGCCCATTCGGCCAGAAGCTCGAGAGTGCCGGCCCGGGATTGCCGGTGTTCGCGTAGAGCTCGGCCGCGGCCCCGCCGCCCCAGGTGATCTGGGCGGGGAGGCACGGGTTCGCGCTGAACACCCTGCCGCCGTTGACGCCGACGATGGCGAATGCCGGGTTCGACGGGAACGTGCCGCCGCACTGCGGGTAGGAGATGTCGTAGCCCCGCGAGACCTTGGGGCCGCCCGCCGGCTTCGACTGCGCCGAGGCGTCGCCGGCCGAAATGCTCACGACCGTTTCCGGCCCCCCGGCGGTATCGATCACGACGTCTGGGCCATCCAGCTCCGGCGAGACGGCGAAGGCGGTGCCGGTCAGCAGCAGGGCGGCGCCCAGGGCAAGGACGCCCGCGAACAGGAGCCGCGAGCGCGCCCTGGCGCGCGGCAGCGCCAGACTGAATGGCGGCACGAGAACAGCAGAGAAACGGTGAGACACGGCACGGAACCTGGCGCGGAACGTTTCTGGGGACCCGGACCGTACCCCCGATCCGGTTGAAGCGTCAACCAGGGCCGGGACGGAGCGGCGACGGGGCGCACCGGGGCGTGCGGCGGGGCTCCGGTGATAGCCTCCCCGCGTGCCAGACACCTCCCCGGATTCCCGGGCCGCCGGTCGCGTCCGGCTCGGCAACCCGGCGAACGGCAATGCCCCGCGCCCCGCGGGCGCGTGCCGCGTGCTCATGATCGGTGACGTCATCGGCAAACCCGGCCGGCTTGCGGTCGAGGCGCTGCTGCCGGGCCTCCGCGAGGAGCGTTCGATCGACTTCGTCACTGCCAACGGCGAGAACCTCGCCGGCGGGATGGGCCTGACCCCGAACGTCGCAGATGCGCTCCTTGCAATCGGCGTCGACGTGATCACGTCGGGCAACCACATCTGGGACAAGAAGGAGATCTACCCCGCGCTCGAGTCGTCCGAGCGGATCCTGCGCCCCCTCAACTACGGCTCGAACGGCGTACCCGGCCGTGGCTGGGCCGCGTACCAGGCCCTCGACGGCACCGACCTCGCGGTCATCAACCTCCAGGGCCGGACCTACATGCAGCCCATCGAGAACCCCTTCCTCGAGGCCGACCGGCTGCTCGACGAGGCGAGCGAGCCGCTGCCGCCCGTCCGGCTGGTCGACTTCCACTGCGAGATCACCTCCGAGAAGAACGCGATGGGCGTCCACCTCGACGGCCGCGTCTCGGCGGTCGTCGGCACGCACACGCACGTCCCGACCGCCGACGACCGGCTCCTGCCGGGCGGGACTGCCTACCAGAGTGACCTCGGCTGCACGGGACCCGCCTGGTCGATCATCGGCTTCGATCCGGCGACAGTCCTGCCCCGATTCCTGAACGGCCTGCCCACACGGTTCGAGGTGGGCGACGGCCCCGTGGTGTTCAACGCGACCCAGATCGACATCGACCCGGCAACCGGTCGCGCCCTTGCGATCGAACGGGTGCAGCAGGTCTGGGAGGCATGACCAGCGCGGAGGAGCGCCACCACGCGCCGGCGTCCCGGTTCCGGCCGCCGAGCCCATCGACGGTCGACCTGCACACCCACACGCTGCGCTCCGACGGGCTGCTCACCCCCGCCGAGCTGGTGGCCGCCGCCGCGGGCGTGGGCGTCAAGCTGCTCGCGATCACGGATCACGACACCCTCGCGGGTGTCCGCGAGCTGCGGCGAGCGGGCACGATCCCCGACGGGCTCGAGGTCGTTCCGGGCATCGAGATCAATACCGTGGTCGAGGACCGGGGCCACGTCATGGAGGGCGAGGTCCACATCCTCGGAATCGGTGTCGACCCGGATGACGAGGCGCTCGAAGCGGCGCTCGCCCGGCAACGCGACGCGCGGCGCCTGCGCTTCGATCGGATGGTCGAGAAGCTGCGCGCCCAGGGCGTACCGATCGACACCGCGCTCGAGGGCCTCCCGGCGACGACCGACGAGGACGCGCTGGGCCGGCCGCGTCTTGCCCGGGCGCTGATCCGGTGCGGCTACGCGACGAGCGTCGAGGACGCGTTCCGGCAACACCTCTCGCGCGGCCGGCCGGCGTACGTGCCGCGCCAGGGCCTCGG
>DATJGH010000109.1:0-12142 GCA_035495215.1 Patescibacteria group bacterium | reverse complement strand
CGCTCGAGCGCGCGATGGGCACGCCGATCGACTACGACGCGCTCCGAGCCGAGTTCTTCGGCGCCGCCGGCGGTCCCGCGTCCGCCCCGCGCGAACCGGCGACGCTGACGTCGGTGCTCGACGAGTTCGGCCGCCGGGTCGCGCCGCACACGGTGAGCGCCTGGCACCCGCGCTCGTTCGGCTACTTCACCCCGCCGCCGCTGCTCGCGTCCGTGGCCGGCGAGATGCTCGCGCAGGTCGCCCAACAGGGCATCGACATCTGGCACGCGGGCCCGATCGGCGCGTTCGTCGAGGAGGAGGTCGTCCGCTGGCTGTGCGACCTCGTGGGCTACCGCGACGGAAGCTTCGGAATCCTGACCTCGGGCGGGGTCATGGCCAACTTCATCGCCATGGTCCTCGCCCGCGACGTCCACCTGCCGCGGCTCCGCGGGAGCGATGTGCCGCCGCGCGGCCGCGCGCTCGAGGGCGTGCGCGTCTATGCCTCGGACCAGACGCACTTCTCGATCGGCCGGGCGCTCGACGAGCTGGGCTTCCCACCCGACACCCTGGCGGTCGTCCCGGCCGGCGACGACTTCCGGCTCCGCGCGGCGCCGGTGGCCGAGGCGATCTCGCGCGACCGGGCGGCGGGCATCGTGCCGCTCGCCATCGCCGCGGTCGCCGGCTCCACCAACACGGGCTCGGTCGACGCCATCGGCGAGCTGGCGGACCTGGCCGAGCGCGAGCGGCTGTGGCTGCACATCGACGCGGCATATGGCGCGGGGGCGAGGCTCTCATCGCGAGACGCCGTCCTCGTGCCTGATCTCGAGCGTGCGGACTCGGTCACGGTCGACCCGCACAAGTGGCTGTTCCAGGCCTACGACATCGGCGGGCTGATGGTCCGCGACGCATCCACGCTCCCGCAGGCATTCGGGGGGCGCCGGCCCGAGTACTACCGGGCGGGGCACGGGCCCGAGGGCGGCAACGGCGCCGGTCCCGCGCCTGTGCCTGCCACCGACGCCGACGGGCACGGCGCCGCCGACCAGCTGAACTTCTGGCGCCTCGGCTTCGAGGGCACCCGGCGGTGGCGCGCGCTGAAGCTGTGGCTGTCCTGGAAGCACGTCGGCAGCGAGGGCTTCGGGCGGCTGGTCGAGGCGAACGTCGACCTCGCGCGCCACCTCGCCCGCCGCATCGCCGAGTCCGACGACTTCGAGGCCTTGCCCGAGCTTCCCGAGCTCTCCGTCGTGTGCTTCCGGCACCTGCCCGAGGGGCGACCCGGACCTGCGCCCGGCACGTCCGCGGCAGCTGCCCTCGATGCGCACCAGGACCGGCTCCAGCACGCGCTCGAGGCCTCCGGCGAGGGCTGGGTCTCGACGACCCGGCTGCGCGGCGCGACGTACCTGCGCGCCGGGATCCTGAACACGCAATCCACGTCCGACGACGTCGACGACCTGCTCGACGTCCTGCGCCGGCTCGCTCGCGATGACTGACTGCCTGTCACGCCTCCTGACGGGCGGGGCGATCGTCGTGCTGCTCGTCGCCGCGCTGCTCATGCCGGGCGCCGCGCTGGGGGCGCCCAGGCCCGGGGAGAGCTGCCCCGACACGACGCCCGCGCCTGGCACATCGGTGGTCGTGTGTGGTGAGGGCAAGGGTCCCGAGGGCAACCCCGGCGGCGGATCCATCGATATCGCCGCCGTCCTGCCATTCGTCGCCGCCGCCGGGGGCGGGGCGCTCATCGCCCTGGCGGCGGCGTACCTGGTGCTGCGACGACGCACGGGGATGCCGGCAGCGCCGGCGGACCCGGGCGAGTGGTGGACCTGCCGCAACTGCGGCCGGAACAACGTGATCGGCAGCCCCCGCTGCTACTCGTGCGGCGAGTGGCAGGCCTGACCCGGCCAGCACTCCTCGCGACCGGCGGGCTGCTGCTGCTGTCGCTTCTTGCCCTCGTCCCCGGCGCGGCCGGCGCCGCGGCCGCCGACCCGGCAGCGGGCGCCAGCCCTCGCCCGCCCACCTGCACGGAGCGCTTCCCCGCCGAGGGCCCGGCCGGCGTCGACCTGCGCCTCGGTTGCATCGTCAGCGAGGTGATCGGGCTGTGGCGGCCCAGTCAGACGTCGCCACCGCCGCCGCTGTCCGCCTATGCGGTCGCGGTTGGGATCCTCGCGATGGCCTTGATCGCCCTCGGTCTCGTTGCGGCCCGCCTCCTCGCTCGCAGGGCCGGGCAGCGCCTCGCGCCGGTCACCCCCGAAGCGTGGTGGGTCTGCCCGAGCTGTCACTCGATCAACGGCGTGGGCACGGCCCGCTGCTACAACTGCGCCCTCCCGGCGCCTGACGACATCAGCACCGCCCTCCTGCCGACGAGCGACCAGCCGGTGACGCCGCAGTCCTTCGGCCGGGGCAAGCACGGCTAGCGGGGGGCGCCGGCGCGGCACCGGGCGCCGTGGAGCGGGGCCCGCGCCCGCGCGGATCCCTACTGGCGCGCGGCGAGCCTGTCTCGGGCCCGGAAGTATTCGCCGACGACCGGCAGGAACCAGGGCCGGCCCTCGTACGGTGCCGGCACCAGCGGGAAGCGGAGCTGCGCGAGCGCCGGCGCCTGCCCGCCGCCCATCCACTCGGCGGCGCGGGTGCCGAGCCAGTGGAGGAGCACGACCCCGCTGCCGCAGCAGCCCATCGCGTACATCACGCCACCGGATCGCCCGACGTGGGGCATCCGATCGAAGGTCATGCCGATCTTGCCGCCCCACGAGTACTCGACGCGGTAGCCCGCGACCTGCGGGTGGACCTCGAGCATCCGCCGGTGCAGGAGCTTCGCCGTCTTGTCGACCGTGGTCGGGAAGAAGCTGACCCGGCCACCCCACAGCAGGCGCCGATCCGCGCTCACGTGCCAGTACGACAGGAAGTTGCGGGTATCGAAATAGGCGCGACCGGTCGGCGAGATCTCGCGCGCCAGATCCTCGGGCAGCGGCTCCGTCGCGATGATGTACGAGCCGATGGGGATGATCCGCCGGCGCAGGGCGGGCGCGGCGCCATCCGTGTAGGCGTTGGTCGCGACGAGGACGTCCCTGGTCAGGATGGCGCCACGTTCCGTCTCCACGACGAAGCGCCCGTCGGGCTGTCGACGGATCGCGGTCGCCCGGACGCCTTCGTGGAGGTCCGCTCCGGCGGCTTCGGCGAGGCCGGCGAGGCCGGCGAACCACTTGCCGGGATGGAGGACCCCACCGGTATCGATCGCCAGGCCGCCGTGGTACGCCGTCGTGCCGACCTCTGTCGCCAGCTGCTCTCGCGGCACGACCCGGGCCGGCGTGCCCCAGCTCGTTCGGAGCGGCACTTCGTCCGCGAAGTCATCGGCGTCTCGGCGCGACCAGGCGAGCTCCATGTAGCCGTTCATGCGCAGCTCGGCCTCGATCCCAGCCTCCCGGATCGTCCGGCCGATGAGGTGCGTCGCCTCGACGGAATCGGCGTACAGGCGCGTCGCGAGCTCCTCGCCGTAGCGCTTGACCATCGACGCGGGGCCCCACTTGTAGCCCGGGTGCGCGATGCCGCCGTTGCGCGTGGATGCGCCCCAGCCGAGGGTCCGGGCCTCGAGGACGACGACGCTCGCGCCCTGGCTGGCCAGCTGTCGTCCGGCCGCCAGGCCGGTGTACCCGCCGCCGACGACGACCGCGTCGGCAGCGTCGGGCAATGGCTTGCCGCTGCGGTCGGGCAGCGCGGGCATGGTCGCGTGCCAGTACGGGCGACGCTCGAAGTCGTCGTTCAGGGCAGGGATCGAGGGCATGGCCGACATCGTATCGGGCGGCGACGCCGCGGACGTGGCGGCGACCGGATCTAGTGCCCGTCGACCTCGTATGCCAGGCGGCCACCGGCGACCGTGAGCAGGATCGACCCCGGCAGGGATCTGCCGAGGAGCGGGTTGCCCCAGCCTCGCGTGCGCAGGGCGCCTGCGTCGATGGTCCAGCGGGCGCCACGATCGACGACGACAAGGTCGGCGAGCGCGCCCTCGACGAGCCCCGGCGAACCGCCGGCCCGCCCGAGCACCCGTGCCGGCCCGGCCGTGAGGACCTCGATCGCCCGGGCGAGCGGCAGGAGCCCGGCCTCGACCGCCTCGAGCAGCACCCCGAGCGCCGTCTCGATTCCCGCGATTCCCGGTCGGGCGAGCCCGAACTCGACGTCCTTGTCGACCTGGCTGTGCGGCGCGTGGTCCGTCGCCACGGCGTCGATCGTCCCGTCGACGAGGCCCTCGAGGCAGGCCCGGGCCTCCACCGCGGAGCGGAGGGGCGGGTTGACGCGCAGCGCGCTGTCGTAGGGATCCGCCTCGAGCACGTGGTCCCGCCACGGATCGCGCGGACGGCCATCGGCGTCGAGGGCGGCCCACGCCCAGCGCCGCGAGCCGGCGAGCCACTCGTCGGTCAGCGCGAGGTGATGCGGCGTCACGTCGCACGTGACCGGCAGGCCGGCGGCCTTCGCGTCGCGCACGTGCCCGATCGATGCGGCGGTCGAGAGGTGCGTCAGGTGGAGGCGCGCGCCCGGCACGTCGCGGACGACCTCGGCGAGGATGTCGATGTCTCGCGCGACCGCGCTCGACTCGGCCGCGACGGGCCAGCCGCGCAAACCGAGGGCCGTCGCGACGAGCCCGTCGTGGGCCTCCGCGCCACTCGTCTGCGCCAGGTCCTCGGGATGGTCGATCAGGGGCAGCCCGAGCATGCCCGCGTAGGCGAAGGCGTTGCGCAGCAGCTCGGGGCGCTGGATCGGCGACCCATCGTCACTGAACCCGACGACGCCGGCGTCGGCGAGCTCGCCGAGTGGCGCGAGCTGCTCCCCTGCCCTGCCCACCGTCGCGGCACCCACCTGGAGGAGGCGCACCGGCGACCCCGCCGCGGCGACCGCAGCGCGGGCCGCCTGGACCATCTCCGCGCGATCGGTCGGCGGCGAGGTGTTGGGCATGGCGCAGACGGTCGTGAAGCCGCCGTGGGCAGCAGCCGCGAGGCCGCTCGCTACCGTTTCGGCGGCCTCGTTGCCCGGTTCGCGGAGGTGGGCGTGGAGATCGATGAAGCCGGGCCCGACGATCACACCGCCGTCGTCGATGCCGGCTGCATCCGGGCCGTCGAGCCAGGTGATCGCCTCGATCCGGCCGTCGCGGACCACGAGCTCGCCAGGACCCTGGCGCCCGCTCGCCGGATCGACGAGCCAGGCGCCGCTCAGGTCGAGCTCGACTGCGCGGCCGATCTCGGCCCCGGCGCGATGGCGTACCGACGAGGTCACGACCCGGCCTCCCCGCGGGCCGCGGCCGAGGTCACCAGCGACAGCACGGCCATGCGGATCGCGACGCCGTTCGCGACCTGTCGCTTGATCAGCGACGCGGGACCGGCCGCCACGTCCGGCGCGATCTCGACGCCCTCGTTCATGGGACCGGGGTGCATGACGAGGCAGCCCTCGCGGGCGAGCCGGAGCCGCTCCGCGGTGAGCCCGAACCGAGCCGCGTACTCGTGCACGGATGGCAGCAGGCCCGCGGCCATCCGCTCCTGCTGGAGACGAAGCGCCATCACCGCGTCCGCGTCGCGCAGGGCTGCGGTCACGTCGCTCGTGACCGTGAATCGACGCACTCCGCCGACCCCCGCGGCGGCCCACGCCTCGAAGCCGCGCAGCAACGTCGCCGGTCCGCACAGCCACACGTCGGCGCCGGCGGCGGTGAGCGTCCACAGGTTGCTGCGTGCGACCCGGGAGTGGAGGACGTCGCCGAGGATCACGACCTTGCGACCCTGCAGCGTGCCCCCGGGCACGTGCCGGCGGAGCGTGTACAGGTCGAGCAGCGCCTGGGTCGGGTGGGCGTGCCGGCCGTCCCCGGCGTTGACCACCGAGCCACCGAACTCCCGTGCGACCAGGTACGGCGCGCCGGAGGTCGCGTGCCGGATCACCAGGACCCGGGCGCCCAGCGACTCCAGCGTCCGCATCGTGTCGAGCAGCGACTCACCCTTCTCGATCGACGAGCCCGTCACCGAGACGTTGACCACGTCCGCCGAGAGGTGCTTCGCCGCGACCTCGAAGCTCACCCGGGTCCGCGTCGATGCCTCGTAGAACAGGTTGGTCACGCCGACCCCGCGCAGCGCATCCGAGCGCGGCCGCTTTCGAGCGACCATCTCGGCCATCACGTCTGCGGTATCGAGCACGAGCTCGACCTGCGGCCAGGTGAGGACGTCGGTGTCGAGCAGGTGTCGATGCGGCCAGGCGGGTGTCCGCGTCGAGCCGGCCTGTGCCGGCGAATCCCCGGCGCCGCTGCGCGACGTCGCCAGCAGCGAGCCCATCAGGCCCCGGCGGGTGCCATCGCGGTGGCGTGCTCGATGTCGACCGCATCCTCACCGTCGACCTCGGCGATCCGGACGCGCACGAACTCCTCGCGCGACGTCGGGACGTTCTTGCCGACGTGGTCGGCGCGGATCGGCAGCTCCCGGTGCCCGCGATCGACGAGCACGGCCAGGCGAACTGCCTGCGGCCGCCCGAACTCGCGCAGCGCATCCATCGCCGCCCGGACGGTCCGGCCGGTGAACAGCACGTCGTCGACCAGCACGACAGTCGCGCCGTCGATGTCGAACGGGAGGTCGGTGCCCTTCACGAGCGGGGCATGGCCGAGTCGAGCGTCGTCGCGGTAGAACTCGATGTCGAGGGCCCCGACGGGGAGGGCCACACCCTCGTGCTCGCGGATCGAGGCCGAGATGCGCTGGGCCAGCGGCACGCCGCGGCGCTGGATGCCGACCAGCACGAGGCCGGTGGTGCCTGCCTGCTTCTCGACGATCTCGTGGGAGATGCGGATCACGGCCCGGCGAATCTCGTCGGCGGTCATGATCCGACGCCCTTGCATGCGCACCCTCCCGGCCTCACGGGGCCATCGATCTCGCGCTCGGCGCGAACCGGCTCGCGGGCCGGGCTCGAAGGTCGCGGCCGAGTGTAGCGCGGCGCCCGCCCCGACTCAGAGGATCCGGCGCGCCGTCCCGGCGTCGCGACGGGCCGACCGGTCAGCCGGCTCGAAGCGCTAGCGGAGGATCAGGAGGTTCGTCGCCGGCTCGGAGTGGATCTGCCCGAAGGTGTCGCCCGACCAGCCGAGCACCTGCAGGGCGCTCTCGTGGCCGTCCTGGCCGGAGGGGCTGACCCAGGCGAGACGGTTCTCGTCGATCGAGAAGCGGCGGAGGGCCGGGACGCCGGGGGCGTCCAGCGGCTCGTCGGGGCGGAGGGCACCGGTCGCGGGATCGATGACCCGCAGATGGAGTCGGCCATCGATTTCGCCGACCCGTTCGCTGACCCAGACCGCGAGGCGGATCCCGTCGGGATCGAACTTGGCCCGGAAGTCCTCGACGTGACCCGTCACCAGCGGCGTCGCGTTGGCGGCCGGTCCGACCACGGGCTCGGGCGAGGCATTCGCGTCCGGCGTTGCGGGCTCCGTGGAGGCCCTCCCCTCGGGCGCCCCCGCATTCCAGCCGTCGAGGACGAGCTGGCCGTCGCCGAGCTGCCAGGTGACGCCGTCTGACGAGCGCAGCGTGCCTGTCCAGTAGGCGACGAATCGCGAGTTCGTGTCGACGACCGGCATCCAGACGTCCGGCTGCGTGAGCTCCGTCCTGGTGTCCGTCGCCGGGTCGAACAGGAACGATCCGGCGCGGCCCTCGATCGCCTGGCCCTGCCCGTTGTTGCCGTTGCCGCTCGCCCCCGGTGCCTTCGACGCCTTCGGATTGCCCGGCGCTGCCGACTCATCAGCGGTGATGTGGCTGGCGAGAACCCTGTTCCCGAGCCATGCCGAGAAGTACGTCCGGTGGTCGCTCGTGACAGCCACGGCGCCGGGATTCCCGGCGGCGTACACGTACAGGTCCGGCCCGGACGAGCCATCCTTCGGCGCCGCGGAGAAGGCGAGGAACTGGCCATCAGGCGAGTAGGCAACCTCGCCGACGACGGTCACGCCGCTGGCGATCTCGATCTGCCCGACCGGCGTGGCTGCCGGCGTCGGCTCGGGCGACTCCGACGGTGGGGTGCTGCCCGTCGGGCTCGCCGTCGGCGTGGACGGCGCCTGGGTCGGTCCCCCGGCCGGGCCGACGGGCACGATGTAGATCTTGCCCTCGTTCCCGGCTCCGCTCTCCGATTCGAAGACGAGCTGATCGTTGTGCGGCGAGATCGTGACGCTCGACGCCTTCGCGCCGAGCAGGTCGACGGTGCTGCCCTGGTGCTCGCTGGGCGGCGGCACGCACTCGGGGGTCGAGCCCGGACAGACCTTGTTCACCTCGGTGAAGAAGATGTCCCACGAGCCGTCGGGGCTGACACGCGCGGCCGGGATCGCCGCGGTGTCGACGTTGATCGCGGTGGGACCCGGGGCAAGGGACGGACCGACGGCCACCTGCGACCCGCCGGGCTGGCCGTTCGGCAGCAGGCCTGGGAGCACAGCGGCACCGATCACGACCAGGAGCGCGAAGACACCTGCGGCTGCCCGGACCGGGAAGCCCCACCCTGCCTGGCGGCCCGCCCGGCCCGGTGCCGGCTGCGAGCGCTTCGCAGCCGCGGCGTCGAGCGCGGCCGAGGTCTTCGCCCACAGGTCGCGCGGCGGCTCGATCGGCTTCTCGCGGAGCGAGCGGAGCAGCTCCTGATCGGCGGCGAACGCCTCGTCCTCCCGGCGGCATTCGGTGCAGGCGTCGAGATGCCGGGTCAGCCAGCCTTCCTCGTCGGCATCCAGCGACTCGAGCAGGCGGCGCGAGCTCAGTGCGCGCGCGCGATCGTGGGTCGCCTCTGCGTCGTTGTGCCGGCGGCGGAAGGGCAGGGTCATCGGCCGCCCCGGGCCTCGCGGGCGAACATCGCGTCGCGCTCCTGCTCGGCGGCGTGCTCGAGCTCCTTCTCGGTTGCCAGCGCGCGGCGAAGGCTCTCGCGGGCGCGGGTCAGGATCGCCCGCGCGGCGACGTGGCTGACGCCCATGGCGGCGGCAAGCTCGAGGCCGGTCAGGTCATGCAGCTCCGCGAGGAGCAGCGCGGCGCGCTGGCGCTCGGGGATCTTCGCGAGCGCGCGCTCCAGCGGACCGGAAAGTCGCAGGTCCATCGCCAGCCGTTCCGCGGAGGGCGCGGCGCCGTGGGACTCGCCGGTCCACGGGACCATGCGCACGATCTTCCGGCGGCGGAGCTCGTCGAGCGCGACGCGATGCGCGATCTGGTAGAGCCACGCGCGGGCGTTCTCGTCCTTCTCCAGCGTGTCGTAGTTCCTGTATGCCTTGACGAACGCGTCCTGGGTCAGATCGGCGGCGAGCTCGCCGTCGCGGAGCATGCGCACGAGATAGGCGTAGATCTCGCCGTGGTGCTTGGCGAACAGGGCCTCGACGAAGACGCGAGCCTCGTCCTGGTCCCACGCCCGGCTCATGGAGCGGCCGACCACGCTCGGAGCGGCCCGGAGCTGCGCGGGCCAGGTTGCGGCGGTCGCGGAACGTTCGAGCACGGGGGGCGGCCTTCCGATTCTCGGGCTGCCGGTACGAACGCGAGATTCGCACAGGGGGCGGCGGCACCGTGGCCAGTGACGACGACGCTCGTGCGTGTGTGACGCGACCGCACGAGCCTCAATCGCGGATTACGCACGGCCGCGCTGGTCATCGCGGCGCACTGGCCGGCGCGCCGGCACGCTCGAGCAGCTCTTCGACGGCCGCCTCGGGCGAGACGGGATTGACCGGCAGGCCGGTCCCGAGCTCGAGCCCGGCGATCTCGCGCAGTCGCGGATGGATCTCCCAGTGCCAGTGGAACGTGGCATCCACGCGCTCGCGCAGGGGTGCGGTGTGCAGGACCAGGTTGTAGGGCGGGCCGTCGAGGCTCGCGGCGAGCCCACCGAGGACCTGGCGGAGCGCCTGGGCCGTCGCGCGCACGGCCGTGTCGTCGGCCCGACCGAAGTCCGCCTGGTGCTCGCGGGGCACGATCCACACCTCGAACGGGGAGCGGGAGCCCCAGGGGGCGAAGGCCACCGTCGAGGCGTCCTCCCAGACGAGGCGCTCGCGGGTGCGGCTCTCCTCCCGGACCAGGCGGCACCACGGGCACTCGCCCTCGCGGATCACGAATCGGGCGGCGCCGCCGAGCTCCTCGCCGACGCGATGCGGGATGAGCGGGAGGTCGTACAGGTCGAGGCAGAGGTGATTGGTGCGCGCCCCGGCCTGGGCGCCCCAGTTCTGGACGACCTGCAGGTAGTCGGTCTGCTCGGCCGCGGCCGCCTCGGCCAGCGCGGTCCGGGCGACGAGCAGCAGCTGCTCCGACGTCTCGCCCGCCTGGGCGAGCGCGCGATGCTCACCTGGCGGGGCGGCGATGGTCCGCCAGCTGCCCGCGGCACGAGCGCCGGCCACGGTCACCTGGGCGAAGCTCCTGTCGAGCTCGTCGCGCTCCTGCTCCGTGCCGATGACGTGGAAGGCGTAGTCCTTCAGGATCCGGATGCGCACGCCGTCGCCCGGGGGTATGCGGCAGTTCTGGCAGTCGCCGCCGTCGGGCACGGGCTCGGCGGCGCGGGCGAACCGGCTTCGGTCGAAGTCGCGATCGACGATCGTGGCGACCCACCATCCCGTGATCGGGTCCTTGCGCAGCTCGAACAGGCCGGCGCTCATCCTCGGTTCAGGCTCCGAGCAGGACAGGGCGCTCGAGCCAGGCGATCGGCGCCGCGATCGCCGCGCCGAACGCCTCGGCGAAGGTGCGACCGGCGCGTTCGACGGCGCTCGTCGTCGGCGGCTCGGCAGTCCGGCCGAGCTCCTCCGCGATCGAGGTCGAGATCAGGCCCGGCTCGCCGCACGGGTCGATCAGCTCGAAGTCGCGCAGGTCGACGTCGACGTTCAGCGCGATCCCGTGGTAGCTCACGCCGCGCTCGATGCGCAGGCCGAGCGCCCCGACCTTGCGGAACGGCCGCCCCAGGCCGCCATCGATCCAGCAGCCCGGATGGCCGTCGCGCCGGACGGCGTCGACGCCGAGCTCGGCGCAGGTCGCGATCATTGCCGCCTCGAGCGCCGCCACGAGCGGCCGAACGAGAATGCCGCGATCGCCGAGTCGCAGGATCGGGTAGCCGACGAGCTGACCAGGCCCGTGGTAGGTGACCTCGCCACCGCGCTCGACCCTGATCACCTCGATGCCCCGGCGTGCCAGGTCCCGTGGCGACGCCAGCACGTGGCGCTCCTCGGCCTGGCGGCCGAGGGTCAGGACGGGGTCATGCTCGAGGAGGAGCAGCCGGTCGCCGATCTCGCCCGCGACGCGCTGCTCGACCAGTGCCTTCTGGAGCGCCCAGGCTTCGCGATAGCCGACGCGGCCGAGCCACTGGGCCGTGATCGGTCCGGGCTGTTCCACTGCGTGACGATACCAAAGGGCCCTTCGTCGACCCTTCTCGGCTAGGCCTGGGCGAGCGCCTCGGCCATCGCCTGCAGGTGGGGCGGGGTGCTCCCGCAGCAAGCGCCCACGATGTTCGCGCCGGCGTCGCGGAAGCGGCGCGCGAAGCCGGCCATCATCTCCGGCGTCGTCTCGTACGTGACCGACATCCCGACCAGCATCGGCTGCCCGACATTGCCCTTGGCGACGAGCGTCGCCTCCGGATAGGCGGAGCGCATTCGCTCGAGGACCGGGATCAGCTCCTCCGGCCCGTTCCCGCAGTTGCCGCCGACTGCCGCGGCCCCCGCCTCGAGCAGGGCCTCGGCCGCCTTCTCGGGCGAGACGCCCATCATCGTGTGGCCGCGGGTGTCGAAGCTCATCGTCGCGATGACCGGCTTGTCGGGCGCGGCGTCCCTGGCGCCATGGACCGCGGCCACCGCCTCGCTGACGTCACTCATGGTCTCGATCCACATGACGTCGACGCCGGCGGCCGCCAGGCCGCGTGCCTGCTCGGCGAAGACTTCCCGGGCGAGCTCCGGGGTGAGGGTGCCGCCGATCGCCGCCATGATCTGCCCGGTCGGGCCGATGTCCCCGGCCACGATCGCGGCGTGGTCAGCCGCGTTCGCCTCGACGCGGGCCAGCACCGCCGCCGTCCTGTTGAGCTGGTCGACGCGGTCCTCGCGCCCGTGCAGCTCGAGCCGGAGTCGGTTGCCGCCGAAGGTGTTGGTCAGGATGATCTGCGAGCCGGCATCGAGGTAGCTGCGCTGGACACGCCGGATGATCTCGGGGTGCTCGAGGTTCCAGACCTCGGGCGGATCGCCGAACTCGAGCCC